>JBKGYS010000118.1:0-8294 GCA_046545955.1 Spirochaetales bacterium
CAACGGAGAATCCGGCGAGGAGATGGACGGTGACCTCGAAGGAGAGCTTTAGAGCGCCCGCGTGAGTCCTGACACTTCGTACAGGTTTTACAGTTTCGCGAACGGCGGGCTCGGCGCCGTAGGCGCCGGCCTGCTCGCGATTCACGGCTTCACTCGAGCGCTTTCGGATACGGCTCTGTCTCTCCTGGCGCCGCGAGTGGGGTCTCGTCCTTTCACGTAGAGCGAGCCACATTCGTCGTAAATCAATCGAAAGTATGATGCACCGCACACGATGGCCGGGGTACCCTGTAGACAGGTACGCGGGGGTCTATGGGGTGGGGCGATTCGTTTACGGGTTTTTTTGCGGGTGTATTATTTCTGCTCTCGTTATCGCCGGCGTTGCTTTCGGCGTCGGAGGACTCGGGCTCGCGACTGAGCGACGAGACGCGGAGGAGCTTCGAGCGCAGCTTGAACGAGCTCGAGTTGCTGGTCGCCGAGCAGGAACGGTTGCTGAGCGAAACTGGCGGAGAACTCGAGTCGATGCGGACACTCTTGAGCGACTCGCAGCAGAAGCGGCAAGAGCTAGATCGCTCGTTGAGGAGTATGAGCGACGAGATCGATCGCTTGACCGCATCGAACGAGAACTCGAAGGCGGACTTAACGCGGCTGAACGAAACACTGCAGGAATCCGAAAACGCGTTGGCGAGCTTGGAACGCTCCTGGACGAGCTACCGTCGGTCGGTGAGGGTGCAGATGTGGAGTGAGCGCGTGCTCGGCGCGTCTCTTTTGGTCGGCGCGTTCTTTCTCGGGCTATCGCTTTGACGTAGGCTACGGTAAGAAGACGCTAATGCGTCGATCAACGACGCGGTGCGTAGCGATAGCGGCGTGTCGGAAAGGCTCGAAGCTGATACAGAATACCGATAGCGGTAACTATGACGAGCACGGTCAGGAAAATCCCAAACCGGACGCCCTCCGAAACTCCGGCGGTTCTGTCGATAATGGTGCTTGCCGAGGCGGCCGCGTGTAGCGCGCCGACCCAGGCGCTTGCCGCAATTACCGCGATCCGGTCGAGCACTAGCGCAGCGATTCCCCCGACAACAGCTCCGATTCCCGCTACTGCGAGCAGAGCGACCTCGGTGTCGGGGAGAACATTCGCCGATACGGTTATCAAAAGCGACGCCCCGGCGAGTACTCCAGCGAGGAAAAGGGCGACGAAGTAGAGTCGCACTGCGATAAACCCACCGATGGTACCGATTATCAGGCTGAATACAATCGCCGTCTGGGGCTCGTTTATTATGCCGGCGAAGAATGGGCCCAGTATGGCAGCGCCGGCATAGAAACCGACGACGAAAAAGAAGACCATCCGAATACGGTAGCCGGCAACAGCGACAATGATTCCTCCAGCGAGTGCAATCGTAAGTCCGGGCCAACCGAGTTCCGTTACGTACTGACTAGCTTCTGCAAAGAGTGCTTCGAGCATATTTATCGGTTTCCTCCGGATTCTCTGTAATACCAGTGCAAGTGTTCGAAGGGCATCACCGCCTGCGGAGTGCCGCCGCTTTCGGTAATCGATTCGATGTACTGGGAAAGGAGTGCTGACTCTGCATGCCGCTCGTTCCGTTGTGCATCAAAGGCTGACGTGCGCGCAAGCGATTCGGCAAGCAGAGGGATGTCGGCGGACATGCCGACAAGCGGCACACCAGGCCCTTGTACGATGCTCACCCGCTGTTCGTCGGAAATACCCGCCTGATTCCGGACGTAGGCGATCGCGTCGTGGAGTGTGCCTGTTTCGTCGATGAGGCCGTTTTCCACCGCCGCTTCGCCTGTCCACACGCGCCCGGCTGCGATACGCTCCACGTCTTCGCGTTCAAGATTCCGCGCTTCGCTGACCTTCTCGACAAAGGTGTCGTACTGCCGCTCGGTCGCGTCGTTGAACTGCTCGCGCTCGCGCTCGTCCGGTTCGCGCGGCGGAAGCCCGAGCCCGATAAGCGGGAGGACCGGTCCGGTGAAAAGATCGGCCGAGTCGCCGCGCTGCACCGAGTCCTCGTTCAGACGGAGATTTTCCCGAAGCCCTTCGTCGTAGCTCCACCCGCTTATAACGCCAATGCTGCCGGTAAGGGTTGTCGACAGGGCGAAGATGCGATCGGCGTGCATCGATATCCAGTAGCCACCCGAGGCGGCCACTCCGGCCATGCTGACAGCGGTGGGTTTCTCATCGGAAAGGCGTTGAACTTCTTCCGAAATCAGGTCCGAGGCGAGAATATCACCTCCGGGGGAGTTAACCCGGAGCACGACTCCCTCGATGCCGGGGTCCTTCCTCATCGATCGAAGCTCGCCGGCAATCTCCCGCGCTCGCATTCCCATATCCGTGGCTACCATTCCACTGGCATAGACAACGCCGATTTTCGGCCTCGGCCCCCACTCGTTGTCTCTCGGCAGACGATTGTCGGCGAGTGACCCGGCCCGAATCCGCTCCGGCGCCGTGCCTTCGAGCTCGGTAAGTACCTCGTCTATGTCGTTAAAGCGAAGCGAAGCGTCGACGAGGCCCGCGTCTTTGAGCTCGTCGAAAGAAAGCTCGGGAGCGTAGTCTATGAGCTCGTCGAATACGTCGGTTTCGATGTCCCTGCCGTGCGTGACAGTCTCGCGCAGCGTAGTATAGTACTGGTCTACGAATGCTCGACGCTGTTCGCGTTCTTCCTCGGACATACCCTCGCGGGTAAGGGTTTCGAGTGCGGACTTATACTCACCCTGTCGAAACTCGACGACGCCTATCCCTACCCTGTCGAGAAGCTCGGCAAGGTACGTAGAGGACGACGCGTAGCCCGGGAGGGTGAGCCCGCCTTCAGGGTCCATTGCTACGCGGTCGGACTGAGCGATCAGGTGGAGGGCATCCATACCGGCACGTTCAAGGTATAACACCACCCGGCCTCCCTCGTCCCGGAAGCGTTCGAGCGCCCGCGAAATTTCGTGGGCAGCCGGCTCGGAGAGGCTAAGGTTCGTGGCATCGATGAGCACACCGCCTACGGTCGGGTCACGGCGGGCTTTGTCGAGCGTATCCGTTACCTCGTAGATCGACGGTGTCGGATCGAATATGAACGCGGGTCTTTCGGTCACTTGTCCGTCCATGTCGAGGGTTAAATATCGAGATTCGTCGGCGAAATAGCTTTCGGCAATGTTTCGATCGTAGCTTCCGGCCCGGACGGAAAACTCACCGGCTGTCTCGCGCTCGGATCCTTCGTCGAGGATATCTTCCGATCGTCGGTAGCCAACGCCGAAGTTCCCGAGACTTACGGAAACACCGGCTTCGAGCCCGCGGTCTTCGACGTAGCGACCCGTAAAACGGACTCCTGAAAGCGGTTCGGTTACCGCGCCCGCCGACCAGCGCCCCGAGGCGACTGCACGGTCGGTATCCGCTGCGTATTCCCCGAAAAACGCAAGCCATTCATTGCCGAACGGACGGACCGCAAGGTCTGCAACCGCTTCGGCGCCCACGCCGGAAAGGCTTACCGTACCGGTGAGACCAAGCGAGGCGTAGGCGGAAGGCCGAACCAGGGCGCCGGCCGATAGCACCCTGCCGAGCTTCTCTCCTCCCGAAAGCAGTTCGGTTTTCCCGCGGTGCCAGCCGTAGCCGAGCCCTAATTTGAGATTATCCAAGTCGGCGGCGAGGTTTACTCTGTAGTCGTTTATGCGACCGACCGGTGAATCCAGGCTGCGTACACCGAATCCCAGGAAGGGAGCCCCCGTATACAATCCGAAACGTGGAAAATCACCGTCGTCGGTGACCGAGAAATAGCCCTCTGCGTCGATCCCGTCGGTGGTCGCCGGCATAGCGGGGTTCGCGAATCCGAGCAACCCGGAACGCATTGCCCCAGGGGAAGCGAATAGTGAGTCGGTACGATTGTGGTAGCGGAAGAACCCGCCGCCGACCGTTGTATCCTCCCGCACGACCCCGTCTTTGAGAAGCGTGTCGACGGCACCTTCGGTACTCTCCTCAGAGTAGGCGACTGGAGAGCAAAGAACCGTCACAACCACCGCCGCAGCGGCAATACTTACCCGAGTGCGATTGCCCGATAGAATACGCATACCCTACCTTATCCGGTTAGCGCGGTTTTCGCACAGGGGTGAAGCGGCGGGAATACACACGCAATCGCAGGGGTCCGAGTATTTCAGAAGCGCAGATACACCCCTGGCGCATCGACGCCATCCGGATTTACCGGTAGCGCTACGCCGAGCGTAATATCCGCGGTACCAAGCCTGTATCCGCCACGCAATCGAAGCTCGCCGCGTAGCCATGCGCGATCGGCGATTTCAAAACGCCCGGCGTCAAAGCCCGCCTGGCTCTCGGCGAACACCCCTGCGGCGATAGCCTGGAGGTTAAACCCGAACGGAAGCGGCTGGTCGAGCAGCGTGATCGTCGAACGCATCCCGGCGGCGAGCTGAAGTTGACCGGGCCGGCCACCGGGATTCTCGACGCCACCGATTCCCGGCACTGTAAAGGGACTCGTGGTCGGGGCGATACCAGTCGCGTAGGATAGATTCGATTCCAAGGCCATGCTTCGTCCAGCCTCACCGAGCGGGACGGCGGTCGATACTCGCGTTCTGAACCGGTATCCATCGCGGGATGTACCGAATCCGGAGATATCGCGAAGTACCCGCGTCTCGGCGCGGACGAGTCGGTTTTCGTAGAGGTCCGAGCGCGCGTTGAGCCCCCGGAATCCCACGAACCACCCGGCGCCTGCTTCGAGCCGGCGCGCGCGGCCTATTGAGCTCACCGCGTCGGGAGATTCACCCTCGGGCGATGACAGACCACCCTCACCGAACGCTTGTCGACCTTCCGTCCACGAAAAATCCCGACCGTCGAAGCTCGTCACGACTTCATCGAACCTGGCCTGCGCGACTGGCCCGGTGGTGAAGCTGCGTCCGCGTTCGCTTCTCGAAACAACATCGAGCTGCGAAACGATCCGTGCGGTAATTCTCTGCTCGGCGCCGGACTCCACCGCGCGGTAGCCGAAATCGAGTGCACTCGTCGTGGCGATTTGGCCGCGCGACAGTGAAAGTTCCACGGACCCGACCGGCCGGCCAAGCCGAGGATGGACACCGGTAACCACCGATACCATGCTCGTTCGCGCGTAGTTTGCTCCGAAGGTTGCGACTCCGATACCAATGTCCACAGGCCTTTCAGCGGCGGTAGCAAGCGACGGATACGGAAGCCACAGGCCGGGTAGCGGTATATCAAGAAATCGCCGCTCGCCGTCGAACTTGTGTTCGTCGGAGGAGGAGTTCGATGGCCCACGAGGCTCTGTTATCCGGTGGGCCGACCCAGTATTGGCCGATTCCCGAGCGAAACGCCCACGCTCGCTGCGCCCGCCGCGTTCCTCCACCGCGCGCCCGGACAGTCCGTGCAACAGGGTGTACCCGTCGCTGCGGTAGCTTCCGTACACGAGCTCGTCAGGATCGCCGGTGTGCCCGGAAGCAAGCCACAGGACTCCGACCGGATCATCGCCGATGCGCTCCGCGGAAGCTTCCGGTTCGAACCCTGCTTCTTCCGGTGCTGCATCGGCAATTTCCATGGCAGCGAGATAGCCTCCTTCGTCGGAAATAAACCGCAGTGAACCGTCCGGCCCCCACGCAGGGTAATACTCAGAGGCCTCCGGCGCCGTGAGCCCGGCTGACGGTTCACCGACAGGCACGCCTCCGGCCGCGCCTGCCTCGGCGGCATTCCGGGATACCGGCAAGTTTGATCCGCGGCGCTGCCCGGGAGCGGGCAGCGATAGCGTACGAATACGCTGTCGGCCGCCCCTGTTCTCGGCGAACGCAAGGCTACGACCATCAGGAGAAACCGCGGGGGTGTAGAGATAGGAACGCTGCGGCTCGTAGAGCGGCACCAGATCCCCGTCGGCAAGAGAGATCAGGACAAGTCGATGGTACTGTCCCTGCCGCTGCACCGCGATCGCGTAGTCGTCGGTACCGTCGCCCGTTTCCGGGGCAAACCGCGGTTGATACAATCCCGAGTGCGAACCGATTCGACGAAGCCTGCCTCCTGCCTCCCTGAGGTAAAGCCGTGACTCCTCGTGCGGCAAACCGCCAGAGGTCGATTCGCTCCGCACGCCGGCATACAGAATGCTGCCGTCTTCGCGCACATCGAAGCTGTCGCCGTCGGTAAGCGTGGTGCGCTCGACTATCGTCAGGTCTTTTTCCGAAGCGCCTCCCAACGGGAATCGCACGATCGCAGGTCTTCGGTTCGGCGCGGTGCGGTAGGAATACACGTGCTCGCCCGCGATGACCGGTCTGTGGTAGTCGGCAATCCCTTCCGGGACCACGCGATCGCCGGACGCAATGTCGCGACGAGACCGGTAACGGTCGCTGAGTTCATCGACCATATCGCTCCAGAGGACTTCCGGCTCGTAGCCTGTTACCGTCTCGATCGCCTGGTCGAAGCTCCAGAACGGAAGGCGCAGGAATTCCTGGTAAACGCGGGTGAACGTTTCTTGCCCGAAGCGGTCGAGCAGATAATCGGTAAAAAGCAGTCCCGCCACGTAGAAGCGACCGCGTGGCGGCCGGTACGAGTCAAAGGCGGCACGCCGATAGTCGAACATGCGCTCTTCGAGAATCGGAGCTATCGTGTAGATTTCATGGTATGGATTGCGTCCGCGCCCGCCGGAAGTGAACCGGGTTTCGGCCTCCATCGCCACGCCTTCGACCGCCCATCCGGGCATAAACGCCCCCGGCGCCGCGCGCAGTGGTGCGCCGAACACCGAGGCAAGCGCGGACACCGCTCCCTGTTCGTACATAAAGTGAACGTAGTGGGTGAGTTCGTGGGTGAACAGCAGGCGCAACCAGTTTTCCGTGCGTGCGCCGATAAGCTGAGTGCTCGGGGAAGCGACGAAAAGACTCATATGGTGCCGTGGGGTGGGATCGAAGTATCCGTTGGCTCGGTCGGTTCGGCCGTTGATAAGCACGCGTATCCGCCTCGAGGGACTGTTTTCGAGAAAGCCCGTTACCAGCTCGTGAACCTCGTCGGCGTAGTCCAGCAATTCGACGACCGCGTCCTTGTCACGCGGTTCATATATGAACAAAAAGTGGTCGGTTTCTATCTGCCTGAAACCTTCAAATGAAGCGCTCTCCTCTCCGTGGGCTTCGACGACAACACTGGATACAAAGAGAATCGAAAATACGAGAATACCTGTAGCGCGAAAACGCCGAATACCTGACAAACGGTCTCTCCTGTATTGCATCATAGCACGGCGTTCTTGCCCTACAAACGCCTGCCCGGCGTGCGCCTGCCCGGCGCTATAGCGCAACCCGAGCCTCCGGAGGGAATCCCGGCCAAGGGCAGCAGACACTTTTGAAGCCGACCGGCTATACTCTCAACAATGTCTCACACGTTCGACAGATCGCACGTACCGTTCAGCGCCGAGCGAATGCGGGCGCAGCGCATTCCGGTGCTTTACCGTGACGAGCATGTAGCGGTGGTCGATAAACCGGCAGGACTTATGGTGCACCCCAACGCCTGGGACAGGCGCGCCCCGAATCTCATTAACATGCTCGGCGGTAGCCTCCATTCGCGCGTTCGCACCGTGCACAGGCTCGATCGTAGAACCAGCGGTGCCATGGTGGTCGCGCTCTCTAAGGATGGAGCCGCCGAGCTCTCGCGTCAATTGAAAGCCGGCGAAGTCCAGAAACGCTACATCGCCGTCGTTCGCGGGCACACCGACGAGCGGGGGCTCATCGACCGACCGCTCACGAAAAGTGACGAGGGCACGCCCCTTCCCGCGCGAACCGAGTTCGAGCGAATTGCCGATTCGGTTATTCACGTTCCGGTCGGTCGATATGAGCAAGCGTGGTTTTCGCTGCTGCGTCTTACGCTGCATACGGGCAAGCGCCATCAGGCAAGGCGGCATCTGCATTACATTACCCATCCGATTATCGGTGATCCTCAGCACGGCGACCGGGAGTGGAATGAGTTTGCCGCTTCGCGCGTGGGCACATCGCGACTATATCTTCGAGCGTGGCAATTGTCTTTTTTACTACCGGGTGATGGGCGCCCCATTACCGTCCAGGCGGGGCTTCCCGCGAGTTGGCTTGCCGGGTGCCGCGCGCTCGGGCTGCATCCGCCTGATGCAGCGGTCGGGGCGTGGGTTTCAGTGGACGACGAAGAACTCTTTTCGGGCTCCGCGAGTGAACCCACCAGAGATTTCGAGATTGACGATAACAACAAATGAAAAGGCGTCGGTGGGTACGACTCAGCCGGTTAGCCGCGCCCTTGTACATCGACGCGCCACCATGATTGACTTCCCCTTGTACATCGACGCGCC
>JBKGYS010000119.1:0-8246 GCA_046545955.1 Spirochaetales bacterium
ATCGGCTAGGACGTGAGATTCTCATTCTCAAAAGAGGGGTTCGATTCCCCTAGGGGCTATTGTGACCGGCAGGGAGCCGTGCGAATGGTTCGCACAGCGCCCCGAGCCGGTCTTTTTTTTAACCGAAAGCCCCGCGTGCGCGGCGTTCGCGGGCATCCCCTCCACGGGAGCGTACTATGCGGCAGATGAGTCCGGTGTTCCTCGTCCTCGATGACGGGACGGTTTTTCGCGGTACTGGTTTTGGTGCACCTCCGCTGCGCGCCGACGAGCTTTCCCCCGGCGCCGCCGATATGAGGAGCGCCGGAGAGGTCGTGTTTAACACGGCGATGAGCGGGTATCACGAAGTGCTCACAGACCCGTCGTATACCGGACAGCTCGTCGTCATGACGTATCCGCATATCGGCAATTACGGTGCACTGAGTGCCTGGTCGGAGGCGGACGCGCAAGCGGTCGACGCGGCGGGGGAAACGGCCCTTCGCAATGAGCGCCCGATCCACCTGCATGCGGCCGGATTCATTCTTCGTGACGTGTACCGCGGTCCGGTGCCCGACGGCCGGATTACGCTGAACGAGCTTCTCGAACACGGTCGAGTGCCGGGAATCAGCGGAGTCGACACGCGCAGGCTAACGCTCAAGCTGCGCAACGAAGGCAGTCGGACCGGCGTTCTGCTCGCTCCCCGTGAGCCACGCGCGCGCGAGCTATCGGACGAGGAGCTCTCGATTACGCGGGAGTATCTGCGCGCGTTTCCGGATATGGTCGGCCGCAATCTCGTTACTGACTCGGGCGTCAAGCAGCAAGTGTCCATTAACGGCGACGGTGCACCGCATATCGTGCTCATCGATTGCGGAAGCAAGGCGAATATCGTTCGCGAACTCACCAAGCGCGGTTGCCGCATCACCATTCTTCCGAACAGTGCCACCCCATCGGATATCGAGTCGGTTGGCGGCGACGCGGTTCTCGTTTCCAACGGTCCGGGCGATCCCGCCGTCCTCGAGCCGCAGATCGAATCACTGCGATCCCTTGTAGGAACGGTGCCGCTTTTCGGCATCTGCCTCGGACATCAGCTTCTCTCGCACGCGCTCGGCGCGGAGACCGAAAAGATGAAGTTCGGACACCACGGGGTGAATCATCCGGTGCGCGACGAGCTCTCCGGGCGGGTCTTCGTTACGAGTCAGAATCACGGCTTTACGGTTCGCGAGGATTCTTTGCCCGAGCATACGCAGGTGTGGTTCCGTAACGCGAACGACGGGTCGATTGAAGGAATCGTCAGCGAGGGAAAGCGGGTCTACACGGCGCAATTTCATCCCGAGAGCGCTCCCGGGCCATCCGATTCGAGCTGGATTTTTGATGCGTTCCTTTCGCATATAGAAGCTCAGGAGTTTACCGGTGCCGAGACGACGCGACATTGAAACGATACTTATCATCGGTAGCGGGCCGATTGTAATCGGTCAGGCCTGCGAGTTCGACTACTCGGGCAACCAGGCGGTCCGGGCGCTTCGGGAGGAGGGGTATCGGGTCATTCTTGTGAACCCGAACCCCGCGACGGTCATGACAACGCCGGGAACCGCGGATGCAATCTACATGGACCCGCTCGAAGTCCCGTACCTCGAGGAGATTATTCGCGCCGAGCGCCCGGACGCGCTGCTCGCGACCATGGGCGGGCAGACAGCGCTTAATCTTACCATCGACCTGCAAAACGCGGGCGTGCTCGAACGCTACGGCGTCGAAACCCTCGGGGCAAACGTCGACAGTATTCGTCTCGCCGAGGACCGCGGCGCGTTCAAGGAGGTTATCGCGACAATCGGGCTCGAAAGTCCGAAGAGCGCGCTAATTCATAGCTACGCCGAAGGAAAGGATTTTATAGACGCAGTCGGAGTACCGCTCATTATTCGCCCGAGCTATACCTTAGGCGGCCGCGGCGGCGCAATCGCGACGACAATGCGCGAAGCCGAAGAGTTTGTCGAGTGGGCGCTCGATGAAAGTCCTGTGCACCAGGTGCTTATCGAGGAAAGCCTTATCGGCTGGAAAGAGTTCGAGCTCGAGGTCATGCGTGACCACGCCGACAACGCGGTCGTTGTCTGTTCCATTGAAAACATCGATCCCATGGGCGTTCACACCGGCGACAGCATTACGGTCGCGCCGATTCAGACCTTGAGCGACCGCGAGTATCAGCGCATGCGCACGGCCTCGATCGATATTCTGCGCGCGGTCGGGGTCGACTGCGGCGGGAGCAATGTCCAGTTTGCGGTGAATCCGGTCGACGGCCGCATGGTTGTCATAGAGATGAACCCGCGCGTCTCGCGGTCGAGCGCGCTTGCAAGCAAAGCGACCGGGTTCCCGATCGCGCGGTGCGCTGCGCGGTTGGCGGTAGGCTTCACCCTCGACGAGGTGGTGAACGACATCACCGGAAAGACGGTAAGCTGCTTTGAGCCGAGCCTCGACTACTGCGCGGTAAAGGTTCCCCGGTTCGAGCTGGAAAAATTTCCGACTGGGTACGCCGAGCTCGGTACACAGATGAAAAGCGTCGGGGAGAGCCTTGCGATCGGGCGTACCTTCATCGAAGCGCTTAATAAAGCGATTCGCTCGGGCGAATTCGGTTTCGACGGAATCGAGGAGCTTTCCGAGATCGATGATGCCACGCTCGCGCGCATGCTCAAACTTCGACATCCGCGCCGCATCTTTGCCGCGTATACGGTTATCAGGCGAGAGGGGGCGCAGGCGGTCGAGCGTATTTCAAAGCGCACCGGGTACGATCCGTGGTTTTTGTACCATTTGAGTGAGCTTGCCGCGCTCGAGGCCGAGCTCGAGGCCGCCGCGCGCTCCGCCGGCGGGACACCCGAAGCCGGTTCGCCGGAGCACGTCTCGGCTCAAGAGGCGGAATTGCTTCTCGAGGCCAAGCGCGCGGGGCTTACCGACGCCCGTATTGCCAGGCTTTGGGGTATGTCGAGCGCGGATGTAGCCGCGGCTCGCGATCGCCACGGTATCTATCCGGTCTACCATTTCGTCGACACCTGCTCGGGCGAGTTCGAAGCGAATACTCCGTATTTCTACAGTAGTTGGGGCGAAACCGACGAAGGGCTGCCGATCGGCGGTGACGGGTCGACGACGACTCCGGGCGTGAGCGCTATGCACGACCACAGCCCCGGCGCAAGCGGCGGCAAGGCGAGCTCGGGCGCTAACAAGGCGGTGCTCATCCTTGCAAGCGGGCCGAACCGGATCGGGCAGGGCCTCGAGTTCGATACCTGCTGTACGCTCTCGAGCATGGCGTACCGTGAGCTCGGTGTGAAAACCATCATCGTCAACTCGAATCCCGAGACGGTCAGTACCGATTTCAATGTTTCCGACCGGCTGTATATCGAACCGCTGACCGCCGAGGATGTGCTCGGTATTGTGCGTAAAGAACGCGTGCACGATGTTGTCGTTCAGCTCGGCGGACAGACGCCGCTCAACATGGCTCGAGCGCTCGAAGCGGCGGGCGCGCGTGTGGTCGGTACGAGTGTGCCGAGCATTCTCGACGTGGAGGATCGCGGGTTGTTTTCAACGCTCGTCTCCGAAGCTAAGCTCAGCCAACCCGAAAACCGTATGGCCGGTTCCCGCGAGGAGGTCTTCGCTGCGGCCGCCGAGATCGGGTATCCGGTTCTGCTCAGGCCGAGTTTCGTGCTCGGGGGCCGCAGTATGGGAATCGTGTTCAGCGAAGAGGAGCTCGGCACGTTTCTCGACAAAGGTATTCATATCAGCTCCGAGGCGCCCGTGCTTGTCGACGAGTTTCTCGAGGACGCGTTCGAGTACGATATCGACGCGGTTGCCGACGGCGAGAATGTCTATGTCGCCGGGATTATGCAGCACATCGAAGCCGCCGGAGTTCACTCCGGAGACAGCGCGTGCGTCTTCCCGGCGTACAAGAGCGATGCCGCCGTTGAACGGCAGATGGTGGACGCAACGGTAGCGATCGCGAGACGGCTCGATGTGCGCGGATTTGTGAATATCCAGTTTGCCGTCAAGGACGGAGAGCTGCGGATACTCGAGGTGAATCCCAGGGCGAGCCGAACGGTTCCATTTTTGAGTAAGGCGAGCGGAGTGAACCTCGTGGAGGCGGCCGTGCGGGTCTGGAGCGGTCAGTCCCTCGCCGACCAGGGACTTATCGACGGGCGCTTTGGAACGGGTGTCGGCGTTGGTGCGTGCATTGTCGGGTGGGCAGTCAAGGAGGCGATGTTCAGCTTTGACCGCTTTCGCGACACCGACCCGCTTCTCGGTCCCGAAATGAAATCGACCGGCGAGGTGATCGGGATCGGGGATACATTCGGTGAGGCGTTCGCCAAGGCGCAGGAGGCAACGGGTGCGTATCTTCCGACATCCGGTAGGGTGTTTGTCAGCGTCCACAGCGACGATCGGGACACGATCCTTCCGGTTGTACGCGAGCTCGAGTCATTAGGATTCAGCATCGCCGCGACCCGCGGTACCGCGCAGTACCTTTTCGGTCAGGGCATATTTCCGGAGGTGATTCTGAAGGTGCACGAGGGGCACCCGAACATTGTCGATCATCTGCACAGCGGGCGTATCGACCTCGTAATAAACACCCCGCTCGGCCGCTTTACCCAGGCAGACGACGACTATATCCGAATAGAGTCGCTTCGCACCAAAGTGCCGTACACGACCACCACGAGCGCCGCCGAGGCCGCTGTCGCCGGAATCCGTTACCGGGCCAGGGGAGAGGTTACCCCCCGGAGGCTACCAGGCAAGGGAGCTGGCGTCGCTCGCTGACCCCCCGACTGAGATCGGGCAAGGGAGCGGGCGGCGGTTCGGTTCCAAACGATGCCCGCTTACTGTTCACCACTCTGGTGTTAAGAGCCGCCTAAGAATTTGTCCAAGCGAAACTTACGCTTCCGGTATCAGAATTTGCCGTTTTCGCTGCCAGTGCGACGATCCCTTCTTTATAATGACCGCGTAAGGAAAAACACCACAGTGGTGAACAGTACCCGAGGCGAGAGTGAGTAACCCGAGCGACGCAGACACTGCGCTCGGTCAGGCGTGCGCAGCGATAGAGCTGCCGGCCACCCCCGCCTCGGCTTTTTCGATTTTATGGGTGAGCACAAACGTATTGTAGTAGTACTCCAGGCTGTCGACGAGCGCTTCCCAGCTTGCTTCGACAATGTTTTCGTGCACGCCGACGGTATCCCAAGTATGATTACGGTCGCTTGTACTAATGAACACGCGTACTTTGGCGGATGTGTCTTCCTCCGGATTCAATACGCGTACCCGGTAGTCGACAAGGTGCACATGTTCGAGCCACGGGTGGTGGGGCCCGAGCGCGTCGCGGAGGGCGTCGTCGAGCGTTTCCACGGGACCGACCGCGGTAGCGGCGCCCATAATTTCCTTGTTTTCGCTCGAAAGGAACATCCGTCCGACGGTCTTCGACTCCACATCTGCGGTCTTGTAGGTCTCGAGGTGGTAGTTCCGAAGGACTACGAGCGGGCTATATTGCCCGATCACCCGACGCATGAGCAAGTCAAAACTCGCTTCTGCTGCTTCGTATTCGTATCCCAGCCGTTCTCGCGCCTTAAGCGTCTCCACGAGCTGTTCTACTTCCGGGCTTTTCTTGGAGAAGTCGCCGTAGGGTTTGAGCTTATCCACGATCGTCGAGCGGCCGGCCAGTTCGCTCAGCAGAACTCGACGTTCGTTGCCGACGAGCGAGCCGTCGATGTGCTCCATAAGGCTGCTTTCTTTGGCAAGCACATCCGCGTGCTGGCCCGCCTTGTGACTGAACGCCGCTATTCCCACGTAGGGTTGCCGTTTATCGGGGATTACGTTGGCCTTTTCGGCGACGAAACGGCTCAACGGGGTAATATGAGCGAGTCGCTCGCCGGCGTTGCACCCGTACCCGTCCATTTTAAGCACCAGGTTGGGCACAAAGGCACAGAGATTTGCGTTTCCGCACCGTTCTCCCCACCCGTTGATTGTTCCCTGGATCTGAGTTGCGCCATGTTCAACCGCCGTAATGCTGTTCGCGACCGCCGTGCCGCAGTCGTTGTGAAAATGGCCTCCGAGGGTTACGTTGGTGTGAGCCCGAATGTAATCGTACGCGTTCGCGATGTCGCTCGGCAGCGTTCCTCCGTTCGTGTCGCAGGGAATTACGCAGTCGGCGCCGCCGGCTTCGGCTGCCTGCACGACCTGTAGCGCGTAGTCGGGATCATGGCGAAAACCGTCAAAAAAGTGTTCGCAGTCGAAGAATACGGTACGTCCTTCGCTTCGCAGGAATGCTACCGAATCGCGGATCATTTCGAGGTTTTCCTGGTAGCTGCAGCGCAGCACCTTGTCTACATGCGCTTTCCATGTCTTGCCGACCACAATAACCGCCGGCGTTTCCGCCTCGACGAGCGCCCGGATGTGCGAATCTTCGTTGGCCGCGTGACCCGGACCACGAGTCGATCCGAATGCAACAATATGAGCGTGCTTGAATTGTTCGTTACGGCAGCGCTTGAAGAACTCTGCTTCCTTCTCGTTCGATAACGGAAACCCACCTTCGATGTAGTCGAATCCCGCGTCGTCAAGTGCGTGAGCAATCGCGAGTTTGTCATCGAGGGTGAAGTTTATTTCGAGCCCCTGCATACCGTCTCGCAGGGTGGTGTCGTAGATGTCGACCCTTTGTTCCATGCTGCTTATCTCCTTGCGGCCCCGCCGGCGGGTTTTGCGAATCGCGGTCCGGGCTGGGTTTCGTGCGCGATATCTTTTTCGGTTGCCGCGAACAAAAAAAGGCCGCGATCCCGGCAGGGAAGGCGGCCTTTTTGTCAAACGGCGTTGATGCCCTTCAACAAATGTGCAGTCCCCACCGTGCGCCCTCGCGGGGCGAAATAATGAGGCCCGTCGAAATTGTTATGTGCACTACAGTTGCGCTGCGCATAATGTATGGCTTTGAGAGTTTATTATCGCGCGGGCGTGTGTCAAGAGGTTATGCTTTCGCGTTGAGTGTTATGCACTTTCCCAATGCTCTCCACACTTTGTTGACCCGGCAGGCTTTGCAAGCCTACTATTCAGTCACTCCATGAGGGACTCTGTGTTTGACAGGCTTGTCTCCGAGCTCTCCCGAGAGCAGCGACAGGACATGCTCGAAAAGCTGAAATCCTCGGTTTTCGATTCCGGCAATCTTGTCGACGAAGACGAGGAGGGCGAGCACTACGACTCAACCGATGTCGCCGAACGGGTAAAAAAGCTAGGGTTGCTCGCCCGGTTGTGGCTTTTGATCCGTTCAATGTTTCAGGGAAGGCCTCAGGAGGACATTCTCGAATCGGATCTGCTCTCGCAGACCGCGAAACGCATCGGCAGGCAGGCGCCGGATATTCTCGAGCCGGGAACGCGTCAGGCCAAACCCGGCTTGTATAAGCGGCTTCGGACGCTCGAGCAGGCTACGCGTACGTGTTTCGAGATTATCGGGCCGGCTGCGGGCGAGCAGAAGGGAGCGTTTCTCGCGTTTCTTCTCGAACGTGAGAGCGAGGAGGTCCGGCTCAGACTCAAGTCCGATATGGATATCGAGCGCCTCGCAGACGAAAATCCGTCCTACGGCGATCTTGAGCTGAAACGCCTTCTTGAATCGAACCTTGCAGAAATAATCGATTCTATGCCCTCCTCGGTGCGAACTCGCATGTATACGCACGCGCAGTTTCTGGACCATTTCAGGCGGCTGGGAACCTTCGATTTTGCTTCGGTCTTTGCCCTGTTTCACCCGAGCCACGGCACCGAGGTCGAAAACGTGGACCTTTCGTTGCTTCGGTCTTCGCTCGAGCAATTGGCCGCGATCGGAAAAGGGCTCCGCGTTTCCCCTGGCGAAGCTCTCGTCGAATCTCTCTACTTGTTCGTGCGTCAGGATACCTCCGGGGACGAGTCAGGCGGTTCGGAGGAGGAGTTGACGTATCGGCTCGAACGCTTCGGTCAGGGATTTCGCGAAGTGCGCGACTTTTTTACCGGAACGCCCGTTGAATCGCTCGCGAGACTCGCTGTAAACAGTATACATTTCCGGCCCGAGACGCGTGGTGGTGGGGAAGACTGGTTCGTGCGGGTGAAGCAGTTCTGGACTACCCGAATAGATGCGCTGTATCAGGCGTTCGCGTTTGGGCGCAAAGAGCGCAAGCTGCTCGATGATGCGACTTCGCTGTGTGGTGTGGCGGTGGAGCCGTTGTCCGGGTTCGAAACCGAGATACCCGGTGAGCGCAGCCGCTTTGCCTCGCTCTTGGGCGTCGTCGATTCGTTTTTGA
>JBKGYS010000120.1:0-8217 GCA_046545955.1 Spirochaetales bacterium
CGCTACCGTGCGTCGCCGCTGTGCGCGCTCTCGAATTCGCCTGGCACAGCAGCGCGCGCGCAGCTCTACAGAATACCACCGGAGCTGCGCACCGTGCGAAGCGGGCCTTCGACCACCCGCTCGAGCCGGCGAAACAGAGCCCGCTGGATGCCCGTCAGCTCCGCGGCAGGCGGAGGAACCGCGAGCGATTCGGCGAGCGAGTGCGAGTAGGCTGCCTCGACGAAGGGCCTGACGTCCGGGTCGCGAACATGATCGGGATCTACCGGAGCGCCGGCAATCGATAAGTAACGAAGCTGCACCTGAGCCGAAAGCACCCGAGTACGCTCCTCTTCGGCCGCATCGAGCAGCGTGAGTCCCTCGAGTAGAAGCCGGAACAGATCGGCGCTTGCCTCACCTCCGCCGAAGGAGCGCAGCACCATCTCCGCCCACAATCCCGCGGTATAAAAGCGCAGGACGTCCTCGCGGATTCCGTGAAACATGGAGCGGACCTCGATATCCGAAAGCTTTGTCCGGCCTCTCGCCGGCTCGTGATACAGGAACGCGGTTCCGTGAGTATACACGGCGGTTACACCGCGCAGACTTCCCTTGTGGCTGTACCCACCGTAGGCGATTGCCCGCACGATCCCCTCGTCGGGGGTGAACAGGGTTAGTCCTTTGTGCTGCTCTCCGATTCTCCGGTTTTCAAGGATGATGGCTTCACTGCTGGTATACCGGTTCATTTCGGCTAACGCCCCTTTTCACTCTCGCGCTTCGCTGGGAGCATACGCGGAAAGCCGCTCGCAGCGGGGCGGCCTTCCCGGTCGCGGCACTCTCCACGCGGCGGTCGCGGCACTCTCCACGCGGCGGTCGCGGCACTCTCCACGCAGCGGGGCGGCCGTCGCTCCAGAGGCGCTCTGTCTCGCCGCATCCGGCGGATTGTTGCGCCAAATCCCGCCTAACAACCCCGCCCGTATTGCACAAAACCGCTCGCCCGCAGCCGGAATTTGGTTGCATGGTAGCGCCGTTCTTATACTATGGGGATAATGTCAAACGAACGATATATTATACCAGCAAACCAGATCATGCCGACCCGGCTGTTTGTGCTTCCCTTGCGCGGGAGGCCGGTGTTCCCCGGACTCTTTGTTCCAATGATGGTAACCGAAGAGGCCGACCTGAAAGTCGTCAACGAAAGCCTGCAGAACGATAACTACCTTGGCCTTGTACTCACGCGAGACGAAGAGAACTCCGAGCACAGCGCCGAGGACCTCTACGAAGTCGGAACGGTAGCCCGGATCGTCAAGAAAATGAATCTGCCCGACGGCGGCATGAACATTTACGTACAGACGCTGAAACGGTTTCGGATTAAAAAAGTCCTAAAGCAATCCGACCCGATCGTCGTCGCCTCCGAGCAAATGGAGGATGTCGACACCGACGGCGACGAAGTAAAAGCGCTGACCCGCAGCCTGATCGGGGAAATGAAACAGGTATCCGAGGACAACCCCATGTTCAGCGAAGAAATGCGGCTGAACATGGTAAATATCGACGAGCCCGGCAAAATCGCCGACTTCATCACCAGCATGCTCAACGTCGACCGGGCCGAACAGCAGCAAATCCTCGAAACCGAAAGCGTCCGCGAGCGCATGGAGCAGGTGCTCCTGTTCATAAAGAAAGAACAGGAACTCATGCGTATCCAGAAGAAAATTCAGGGCCAGATAAACGAGAAAATTGAAAAGAGCCAGCGCGAGTACTTCCTCAAGGAACAGCTCAAAGCGATTAAAGAAGAGCTCGGCATGCCGGCCGACTCAAAAAGCAGCGAGTACCAGCGCTTCAAGGAAGAGATCGAGAAACTACCGCTTCCCGATGAAACCCGCGAATCGGTCGAGCAGGAACTCGAGAAGTTCAACCTCACCGAGCCACAGTCTCCGGAGTTCGCGATAACGCGAAACTACCTCGACACCGTAATCAACCTGCCGTGGGGCGAGCCGGAGCCTGAAAACATCGACATAAAAGAAGCTCAAAAAATACTCGACGAGGACCACTACGGACTCGAGGACGTGAAGGAGCGAATCCTCGAGTTTCTCGCGGTACGAAACCTCAGGAAGGACGCGAAGGGGTCAATCGTCTGCCTCGCCGGCCCGCCGGGGGTCGGAAAGACGAGCGTCGGCAAGAGCATCGCCCGTGCGACCGGAAAGGAGTTCTTCCGGTTTTCGGTCGGCGGGATGCGCGACGAGGCGGAAATCAAGGGGCACAGGCGCACCTACGTCGGCGCGATGCCCGGCAAGGTGATCCAGGGGCTTAAGCAGGTCAAAAGCAAAACGCCGGTCTTCATGATCGACGAAATCGACAAGCTCGGGGTGAGCTTTCAGGGCGACCCGTCGAGCGCGCTTCTCGAAGTGCTCGACCCCGAGCAGAACTCCGCCTTTCGCGATCACTATCTCGATCTTCCGTTCGATATCTCGAACATTCTCTTTATCACAACCGCGAACACCACCGACACCATTCCCGGGCCCCTTCTCGACCGGATGGAAGTCATCCGCATTCCCGGCTACATAGACGAAGAGAAGATCGCGATCGCGAAAAAGTATCTCATCCCGCGATCCCTCGAGCGCGCGGGACTCAAAAAAAGCCAGGTCAGCTACCACAAGAAAGCGCTGCAGGAAATCGCCAACAGCTACGCCCGCGAGGCGGGGGTTCGCAACTTCGAAAAGTCGCTCGACAAAATTAACCGCAAGATTGCCCGAAAAACGGTCGAAGGCTCGGCCGAATCGAAGGAGACCATAACCGACGACAGGCTCGAGGAGTTTCTCGGACAGCCACCGTTCCGCGAGGACCGGATGAAAAAAATCATCCGGCCCGGAATGACTATGGGCCTTGCGTGGACGCCGTACGGCGGAGACACGCTTCTTATCGAAGCGGTTCGTACGCCGGGAAAGGAAGGATTCAAGCTGACCGGAAAAATGGGCGAGGTCATGCAGGAGTCGGCGAACATCGCGTACACCTGGGTAAGAGCAAACGCAGAGCAGTACGGAGTCGAAGCGGACTTCTTCGATCGAAACTATATTCACCTGCACATCCCCGCGGGTGCCATCTCCAAGGATGGCCCGTCGGCGGGTATTACCATGGCGTCGGCGCTTTTGAGCCTTGCAACCGGCAAGACGGCCCGGCGCGAGGTGGCTATGACCGGTGAGCTTTCGCTCGTCGGTAGCGTGCTCGCGATAGGCGGTTTGAAAGAAAAGACAATCGCCGCCAAGCGCCACGGGGTAAAGACCATTATGTTTCCGAAGGCCAACGAGGGTGACCTCAGCGAAATCCCGGAACACGTGAAAAAGGGCATCCGCTTCCATCCCGTGTCCGAAATGACAGAGGTAATCGACGCGCTGCTGTAGCGCGTCGCGGTGTCTTGAGCCGGAGAAGATTTAAGGCTGATGTTTCCAACCTGGTCCCGGTTACTCGTGCTGTCTCTCGCGTGCGTCCTCGCACTCCCCGCGGCGGGCGAAGAATCTCAAGAAGGGCAGCCGAGCCGAACTCCGGCCTCGCGCGTTTCGGGAATCGAAGAGCTTGGGAGCGAAGCCGCCGGAGATATTCGCGAACACCCGCAAGCCTGGTTCTGGTCGCTGCGCAGGGTACTGGCCGAACCGCCCGAGCTGCTTCGTCTGGTCAACCACTCCCACGGGCTCGGGGAAAACTACGAGCCCGCGAACCTCGTCGAGCTTTCCGAGACGTACGCTCACATCGAGACGGCAGGCCGGCAGCACGTCTCAGCACGTACCGCCGACGCGCTTTCGCGCATGGTTCGTGCAGCGCGCACCGACGGGGTCGAGCTGGTGGTCTCGAGTGCATACCGTAGCTATACCCGGCAGAAAGCGCTGCACGCCCACTGGATCGACGAGCTCGGAGAAAGCCGCGCGAAGGCGGTCAGCGCGCCGCCCGGCCACAGCCAGCACCAGCTCGGCACAACGGTGGACTTTGCCCCGGTCGACCGGGCTTTCGAGGACACAGCGGCCGACAGGTGGCTTCGGGATAACGCGTGGCGCTACGGGTTTTCGCTGAGCTATCCGGAAGGCTACGAAGAACTGACCGGCTATAATCACGAAAGCTGGCACTATCGATATATCGGAACCGCTGCGACGTACCTCGAAAGACGCTACTTCGATGGAGTGCAGCAGCGTATGCTTGAGTATCTGCACGAGCGACGGGAAGAGCTCGAACAATGGGCGAGGCAAGATTTCGGGGAACCGGCGCTTCTGCGCTAACCCGAGTAACTTCGCCCTGTTCGTCCGGCGATAAATCGTACTAAACTTCCAGCCGAGCCGCTATGCCGATATCACACGAACACGCAAAAACCTTCAGTCGCTTTGCACTCGCTGCGCCGAGGGTGTGTCTGCCCTCGCCCGGGGTCGACCTGAACCGATGGGCCGTACTCGCGTGCGATCAACATACCTCCGAACCCGAGTACTGGAGGGACGTTGCCCGCTATGTCGGCTCCGACCCTTCGACGCTCCATCTTATCCTTCCGGAAGTGCACCTCGAGGCGCCGGACGTGAATGACAGGATAGAACGCGCACAGGCGACAATGCGGCAGTATATAGAAGAGGGAATACTTGTAGAGTACGACCCCATGTTCACGCTCGTGCGGCGTCACCTGTCCGACGGAACGCGGCGCGACGGGCTGCTCGCGGCGGTCGACCTCGAGCAATACGACTATCGCCCCGAATCGCGCGCTCCGGTAAGAGCAACCGAGAAGACCATCGAATCGCGTATTCCGGCGCGAACCCGCATTCGACGGGGCGCGGCGGTCGAGGTTCCCCACATTCTCGTGCTCGTCGACGACCCTGAGGATCTGCTGTTGGGCCCGCTCGTTCGCGACCACGAGCGCATGAAGCGACTCTACAGTACGCCGCTCATGTACCACGGGGGTCACGTCGAAGGCTACCGGGTCGATGACGACGCGCACATAGAAACCATGCTCGAGGCGCTTGAAACGCTCGCCTGTCCCGGCCGTATGCGCGAGCGATACGGAACCGACGATATCTTTCTGTTTCCCGTCGGTGACGGAAACCACAGCCTCGCCGCTGCGAAGCATTACTGGGAGGAGCGAAAAGACGCCGGAGCGCATCCCGATGACCCGGCACGCTTCGCGATGGTCGAACTCGTAAACCTGCATCGTGACGGTCTGCCGTTTCATCCCATTCACCGCGCAGTTTCGGGCGTAACCGAAACCCGACTCCACGAAAGCCTTTCCGCGGCGGGCTTTTCGCTCCGCGGCGAAGCGTCAGCCGCCGCGGATAACGGGAGTGCCGACCGGCCGATAAGCAACCACGTCGGCACACGAGCCGATATTACGGTACACAGCACCTCCGGTCGCCGCGAATATCTGCAGGCCGACCGGTCAAGCCTCAGTGTCGCTCTCGTCGACGATGTCCTTCAGAACATCGAGGGCGCACAGGTCGACTACATACACGGCGCCGAGGCAATCGAAAGAACTGTTGAACGAGGCGGACTTGCAGTCGAACTTCCCCCGCTCGACCGCGACAGTCTGCTTCCGACGGTCGTTCGATACGGCACCCTCCCCCGCAAAGCCTTCTCCCTTGGCCGTCCGATGGATAAGCGGTATTATCTTGAAGCGCGAAGGCTCGAGCGTTAACCCCGGGCCAAGACGGTTGGAACGGCAGGGCGTCCGTGCCAAAAAGGCAGTCGATACTGATTGATATTTAGTCAAGACAGGGTACAATTAACCGATATGAGGCGTCTTATCGCCGCGATGATCCTCTCGTTGGCTCTTGTCCCGGGCGCACCCCTGCGCGCCGACGGAGAACGTCCGGTTTTTGCGTTCGTCGGCCTCGACGATACGCAGGACGCGTTTTCGAGCTCCGAAGTACGCGTGCTCGAGAATCAGCTTACCTCCGAACTCGTTCGCCTCGGAGAGAACGCCGGATTCAGCGTGACAATTCCGGGAAATCGCCGAGATATCCTGCAGTCGATCATCGAAAGCGAAGATCAAGAGCGAATGGGATCGCTCGCACGCATTGTCAGCGCCTACGCGGTCATCGGAGGACAGCTTACCGAGATATCCGAGGAGATTTATGTCGACCTGCGCGCTGTTCGTGTTCAGGACGAGGCGCTTCTTGGTCTGGTTTCCTCCTCGTTCGAGACCGTCCCTGATGCGATCGGGGGAACCCGCTCGATGCTTTCGGAGGTTTTCGATGGTCAGCTCCTGGCTACCGCCGAGCGTATGTTCGAAAGCGACGGTGAACCCGACTCGCGGAGTTCCGTTACCATCTCCGACCTCGAGGGAACGTGGGCCGGCGACAGCGGTCTGGGACACATCGAGATCCGCGACGACGGAACCGCAATCGCAAGCCTTGACGACTCGGGATCCATGCGGCTTCGAGTCCGCATCGAAGACGGTACGATCATCGCCACTCAAAACGAGCCGAATGCTCCGAAAATGTACATGTCCACGTTTCCCTACACGGTAGCCGTTCAAATTGTCGATATCGCCCGACCGATGAGGTGGGAATTCTCACTGTCGGAGGATGGAAACCGGCTTAGCGGGACGAAGGATTCGACGTTTTTCCAGATCGACCGTGGTCAGGTTGTCTGGGCGGACAATACGTACACGCGAGAGGCGCTTTGGACGAGGGCGGAATAAGGCCGGGCAAAGACCCCGCGATCGCTGCTTGCGACGTCTGCGTGTTTAACCGAAAAGCGATTCGTGCCACTCGCTCCGATGCCCGTCGCTCACCGACGAGTCGAGTAACCGCTGTACCATTAGTCCCACGCGCGCGGATGCTCGAGTTGCCGGTCGGGCTTCAGGACACACCGGCAGGGTGACTGCGACCGGTAGCAGCAGCGGACGACCCTGATCGCCCTCGCTGTCCCGATCCGCTCTCGGCCTGGGTCGCCGAGGATGTCGCCTTCGAGCTTCGACTCCGGCCGCTATCGCCGGAGCGACCCTCGAGCGACACCTGAAGCGCAAGAATTCCGCCAGCGAGAATGACCGCGGCCAGACGTATTGCGGGTCTCGGATCGTCGTAGGCGAATGTGCGAACGACAAGCCGCCCGGGAGTTGGTGGTTCGACCATACCCGGGCCCTGGTCTACTATGATGCGGCGTTCACCAGGACGAAAGTATCCCAGCTGTCGGGCCTGAAGCCTCAATTTCGAAGAGCTGGTACGGTAGGACTCCAGATCGCTTCGAAGCTCACGATCCCGTTCTTCGAGGTCTTCAATATTCGCGAGAATATCCATATAGTACTGTTCACGGGCTGCATACCGATTCAGACCTGTCGGACCGAAAAACAGGTTGAGAAGCAGATAAATGCAAAGCCCTCCGGCCGCTGCTATCACGAGATGTTTTGCCCGCATGTCTTCTAGGGGTAACGGCAGAGAGGCGATTCGCCTTTAGCCTTTTGCAGCCTGAAAACGTCCTCCCCCGCGATTCCATTCGAAGCCGAAGCTTTTTCGGCGGCGAGGTCTTGTTGGACCCCGAGCCTTTCTTGACACCCGTTTGCGCAGGTCGTAGTCTTGAATTCGGTATCACAAGGCGCGTTTTGTGCCGATATCGACAGTGTAGGAGATTTTCTGCATGGCGGCAGATGACGAAAAGCAAACATATCGGCACTCCAGTATCGTAACCGAAGAGAACCTCGACCAGTACGGCGTTTGGGTCAAGTCCGGGCCGGAGTCAGTGGACGAAGACGATTCGGCAGACACCGACATCTCCGATCTCGAGCCGGAAATGGATCTTGAAGAGTTCGAATCCGGCGGCGATCGCTTGGATGAGCCACATTCTCCAAGCGAGGAAGACGCCCTCGACGCGCTTCCGGACATGCCCGAGGATCCGGGAACGGATCTGTCCGAGGAGGAAGAGCAGCTGCTCGCCGATCTCGAGGACGCGGACGCGGATATTGAAGCGCCGGATAGCGATCGAGAGGACGCATCTGAACCGAATACTTCCGAAGACCTCGATCTGGCAATCCCCGAGGAGGAGGAAGAGTTCAGCATGGACCTCGAGGACGACTTCGGAGTGGACCAGGATTCGAAAGACACGGCCGACGCATGGTCTTATGGCCTGCCCGACTCCGACGATTCGCAATCCGAGCTGGGCGCCGACGCCCCGTTCGAGTCCGGCGTTGCGGATTCCGAACCGTCCGGACAGCTTGAGGAAGCCGGCGCCGACGACCCGTTCGAGTCCGGCGTTGCGGATTCCGAACCGTCCGGACAGCTTGAGGAAGCC
>JBKGYS010000121.1:0-7866 GCA_046545955.1 Spirochaetales bacterium
CCCGGAAGCATCTACCCCCCAACGTGCGGTTCGGCCTTGCAACACGGCGTCCCCCAAACTACACCATGAAATTGGTCGACCGCTGGCCCTTCGGCATTTCGTCGAAGGGCCGTTTTTTTAACAACCGGGAAATTACGGATTCGTAATTTTTCGGAAATATACAGGAAAGCCTGGGTGTGCATACTTCCGACGAGTACAGCGAAGTTGCACGGCCCGCCGAGAGCGGCCATTGCGGCGAGTTTTACGGATGGATTCGTTTGACGGGTTGTGGCGTTATCACGCGAAGCGTGGAAATCAGGGGCATGAGCCGATACTCGGTGTTCGGTTTCATCCGCTGAGATGAGTCCTTTCGGTCGCTCTCAGGCGGGCTTTTCGCTGTCTTTCTCCCTCTTTCAACGCCGGGTGCACACCGGTATTATGTCGGCGATGAACGAGCAGCACTTACGACCTCACCGGCCTGTCTTGTCCATCGCTCCGATGATGGACTGCACCGACCGTCATTACCGTTATTTTATGCGTCTCATTACTTCGCGCACGCTCCTGTACACCGAGATGATCTCGACCGGCGCAATAGTCCATGGAGACCGGTCGTGGCTGCTTGACTTTGACCCGAGCGAACGACCTCTGGCGCTTCAGATCGGTGGCAGTGATATTGACGAAATCGCGCGTGCGACCGAGATAGCCGACGCCTGGCCCTACGACGAAATCAATTTGAACGTCGGCTGCCCGTCCGACCGTGTTCAGGAGCGGGGCCTCGGCGCTTGCCTTATGCTGACACCGGAACGTGTACGCGACATGGTGTCTGCCATGAGGACTCGTACGTCTAAACCGGTGACGGTCAAGCATCGCATAGGGGTCGACGAGATGAATCGCTACGAGGACCTGCTTCACTTCGTGCAAACGGTCCGCGAAGCGGGGCCGGCGCGGTTTACCGTGCACGCGCGAATCGCGTGGCTCAAAGGCCTGAGTCCCAAGGACAATCGGAATATCCCACCGATTCGATACGAGGACGTGTATCGGTTAAAGCGGGATTGCCCCGAGCTCGATATTGAGATAAATGGTCATATCAAGACGCTCTCCGAGGCTCGTGACCATCTCGACTACGTAGACGCGGTCATGATGGGCAGAGCGGCCTACGATTCACCGTGGGTTTTCTCGGCGGCGGACGCCTTTCTTTCGGAACACGCGAAAGAGCAGGGCGCCGACGGCGCCGGGCTGCCGCCCGGGGCAGCCGGGCTATCCGGGGCATCAAGGCTGCCCTCAGGGGCAGCCGGGCTATCCTCAGGGGCAGCCGGGCTGTACCCGGCAGCCGACCGGTTCGAGAGCACCTGCCGGACGCGGGGCGAAGTAATCGAGCGGATGGTTCCGTACTTCGATTACTGGCTTCGTCGTGGAACACCGGGGCGAAAGATAGCGCGGCACATGCTCGGTCTGTTCGCGGGTATGCCCGGGGCAAAGGCCTGGAAGCAGGCCCTGTCGGGTAAGCTTCCCGACGACTGCGGGCCTATTCTGCGGCGAATGCGCGCCGAGCTCCCGCGGGAGTCGATCCTCGCGCCGAGGCAGGCCGTTTCGCCTCGAATCATGCCGGATGCGGAGCGCGCGGGATAGTGAGTTCCCCGAGACTTCAGGATCTGCTTGAGGCCCAGTTCGCTTCGCAACGCGTAGCGCGGCTTCTCGATCTCGGATGCGGCGACGGCGCCGCGACTCGCCGTCTGCTTATTACCGGGTTGCAACCGCAGTGGGTTACCGGAGTTGATCCGGAGGATTCCGCGTTCTCACCCGGAGTACCGCCCGGCGAGTCGGATGGCGAGGCGACCACTCCGGTGGCCTCGAATTTCATTCGCGCCGACGCCCATTCCGTCGTTTCCGAAGGGTTTCCCGATTCCGCGCTTCCGGATATGGCGCTATCAGGGCGGGCGCTTCACCACGTGAGACAATTCGGTCGCCTGCTGAAAAATACGACCGCGCTCCTGAGGATGGGTGCCGCGGCGCGCGATACGTGCTCGCGGCTGGTTGTTTGGGAGCCGGTGGCCGCCGCCGGCCCGTTCTCGGAGCTCCATAGGATTAAGGTTGATGTCGACCGCGAGCTCGGAGTGTACCACCGCAGGCCGTTCACTCGTACCGTGCTCGAGCGGGTATTGCGCTATAGCGTTTCCGCAGAGGACGTGCGCTGGGACGTCCTCTGTGAGGTGCAGGCGTCACGCGAGCCGTACTCGGAGTCCGAGTACCGTAGCGAGGTCGAATACATGCATAGGTACGTCGGCCTTGTCCGGGACCGGAAAACGACGTACGCGCGGCTCAAGCGGCGCCTTTCAATGCTCCCGCCCACGCCGGAGCAGCAGCCGTTCGGGGAGCCGCTTCTGCTCGCGGTCGCGACGGTCTGCGCTCACCGCTCATAGCGTGTCGGTGCGGCTCATCGCGAGTTGCGCAACAATTATCACCATCGCCGGTACGAGCAGGGTCGCAACGGGACCGGGAAGAGCCAGGTGCAGACGCTGACCGATCGCCACGAGGACGCCCGAAACCAGCAGCACGCCGGCGAGCCAGAGCGAGTGCCAACGAAGCAGCGGCCCGACCGCGCGTGTGTATACAACTCCTTTTCGACGAAGGCCATCGAGGTGCCAAAGCGCTATGACCAGGCTTATCAGCAAGAAACGCCCGGGTATCGCGCTCGAATCCGCGGCGAAGACCGTCGCCGCGATGAGTCCGGGAAACAGGAGCGAGAGGGCGCGCGGGAAGGCGGCGATTACGGCAACGCCGGCGACGAGTACCACGGCCACCGCCGGCGTATCACGGTACATCCATGCGAAGGCACAGGCGGCGAGCGCATTCATGACCAATTCGGCGATTCTGAGCGATCGCGGCAGAGACCTCGCCTGTCGTGTCCACTCGGCGGCAAGGCGGTGCTGCAGTCCACGAACCGCCGCGCGAGCTCGATGCACCGCGTTCACACTCGCCCCCTTCGTTGCGGACGAACGCGGTTCAGACGCGCGTTTTCGCGCGCGAGGCACGCGGCAAGCGGCTCATCGGGCGACCAGCGAATAGTCACGATTCCGTATTGTTCCAGCCGGCGCCGTAAGACCGCCCGTTCGACCTCGAGTAGTCGTCGCCCGGCATCCGACTGCGGTGCGGCGTCTGCGGTGTGAAAGACGGAGGTTTCCGCCGCCGCCGCTCGGCGCGAACCAACCGGGCTTACCACGAGCACCCGGTACCCGCGTGCGACGAGACGAGCGAGTTGGCCTATATCTTCGAGTTGAACCGTGCTTACGATGACAAGCTGCGATCCGGTGCGAAACAGGTGCAGCGGCAGGCGCCCGAGGTCGTTGAACACCAGGTGATCCCGGATGGCGGCCTCGGCGAGCCGCGTCAGGGCCCGCTCGCGCTGCCCGCGGCCCGACCCTGGGGGAAGCCAGTCGACAGCTCCGCCGTAGACGAGAAGCCCGAGCCGGTTGCCACGATCGAGCAGAAGGTCGGTCAGCCCCGCCGCGGCCTCGACAGCGGCGTCGAAAAGGCGTTTTCCCGACGCTCCCGCCGGCCACACCGTCCGCCGGGCATCGACGACGAGCGCGACGTCGGTCGCCCGTTCGGGCTCGAACTCGTTGATGACCGGGCGTTTGGGGCGACGCGCGCTCGCCTTCCAGTTTATGTGGCGCAGGCTGTCACCGGAGCGATAATCGCGCACGTCGAAAAAGTGCAGCCCCGCACCCCCTTCGCCGGCGGGAATCGTGCCGCCGAAAAGAAGCGTGCGTTTCGGTCGAAGCGTAAGCGCGGTACGTACCCGCAGGCGCGGGAAAACCGCGATTCGCGCCGGCGCGTGTTCGAAGCGGTATCTCGGCCACATGGCGCCGGGGTCGGAATACCACACGTAGACACCGGCCAAACGGTGGATTCCCCGGCCCGGATGCAAGCTGTAGTGAATATCTATGGTCTCCCCGCCGGCGCGCGGCAGTATTCCGTGGATGCCGCGCCACTTCGCCTCGAGTCCCGGCGGCATAATATCGGCGAGAACAAAGTATCGGTCGGCAGGGTGCAGCAACGACTCGAAGCGGCCCGGCCCGCGTCCGCCGCGCGCTTCCGCGCGTTTCGCCCGGCGACGCGGGGCAACATCAACCTGAAGATGAACCTGCACAGTCCCTCCGAGAGCCAGGCGCTGAGGATGTACCGAGCGGTTCGTGCGAATGTCGGGCGCCGACGGAAGCGCGATCCGAGAGGAGCCGATATAGCAGATCAGCGGCACCGCGAGGAGCAGAGTCTCGCGCGAACGCGTGGCGGCGCCGAGAATGAGCACGAGCAGGACGGCGCCGACCGTCGAAATCAGGCGTGTTCGCAACAGCAGTCTCCCCGTATCATGCTACCGGTACGGCGACCGACTCGACAGCCCGGGTCACCACGCGCTCGGGCGCATCCGGCCGGACCCAGAGATCGGGGGTCAGCGTAAGACGGTGGGCGATCGCCTCGACGGCGAAGTGCTTAATGTCGTCGGGGATGACGTAGTGCCTGCCGAGCGCCGCGGCCCGCGCCCGGGAGAGTTTCAGAAGCGCGAGCGATCCACGCGGGCTCGCCCCGACGCTGACATCCCTGTCGTTTCGCGTCGCGGCCACGATATCGACGATGTACCCCTCCAGATCTTCGGAAACGGTTACCGTTTCAACTTCTTCCCGGGCGCTTTGAATACCTCTGTCGTCGGTTACCGGTGCGACGGTTGTGCCGTCGGTGCCTCGCTCGCGTCGCACCGAGAGTATGCGCCGTTCTTCGTCGCGCGTTGGATAGCCCATGCCGAGTTTGAGCAGAAAGCGGTCGAGCTGCGCTTCGGGAAGCGGGAACGTACCTTCGTATTCGATGGGGTTCTGCGTAGCCATGACAAAGAACGGGTCGGGGAGGTCGAAGGTTTCCCCTTCGATCGACACGCGGCCGTCCTGCATCGCTTCGAGGAGCGCGCTCTGGGTTTTCGGCGACGCCCGGTTTATTTCATCGGCGAGCAGAACGTTCGTGAATACCGGGCCGCGGCGAAGCTCGAAGTGCCCCGACTCAGGGTTTAAAACGTAACCGCCGGTTACGTCTCCCGGCAGCAGGTCGGGTGTGAACTGCAACCGGTGAAACGAGAGACCGAGCGCCTCGGCTATGCTTCGTGCGAGCAGGGTTTTTCCGAGTCCCGGCACATCCTCGAACAGAACGTGCCCGCCCGAAAGCAGCGCGGCGACGAGGTCGGCGATCACTGCGGATTTTCCGATTATCACCGACGAGACGGCTTTATCTATCTTCGATAGTAACGCCGCGGTGGTTGACGTATTCTCTGTCATAGTTGCTCCAGGGTTTCGAGTTCGGTAATAAGAGTTTTAAGTCGATGTTCTTCCGCGCGGGCGCGCGCTTCCCGCTGCTTCGCGGCCTTGCGGGGTGCGAACGCCCGGAAGTACCACGGTTGTACCCGGTATTCGTGTCGCTCGGGGGACGTGCTGCGTGTTCCTCCTCGGTCGACAGCCGCCCGAAGATTCGGAAGCGAAGCGATTTCCGGGCGTGAGGCGATAGCCTCTCCCGCCTCGCGGTTCCACGTGGAATAGCCGTAGAGACGCGCGACAATTTCCGCGACCCGGCGATCGATTCTATCCCCGAGCCGGCTGCCGTGCCTCGCCGCGTCGACGCTCTCGGTAAACAGATCGTCCCATCCTGCTTCTGTGCCAAACCGCTGGTCGCGGACATTCCCGGTTTCGAAAGGATCCGGCGAAGGCGGATACGCAGGTGGTTCGACGGGCGAATCTGACGGCCGGGTTCCGAGGTGCGCGGCCTCCGGTGCGGCTTGCGTGGCAGCGGCGAGAAGGCGAATCGCGATCGCGATCGAAACGCCTATTGAAAGCGTCCAGTACACGCCGCCGGGTACGCTTCCGGCGATATGCATGAGAACGGCGATCGCTGATTCAACAGCGCGCACGAACCCGGCGATCGGCTGCCGGAAAAACGAAAGTACGGCGGCCGTACCGATCGTGGTGGCGGCGGCCACCGCGAGGCGGATACGCGAGGTGGTGAATGCCGCTGCGACAGCGGCTGCGAAGCGGCGCATACGACTGGTATGTCGCGGGTCCGGGCTATTCTCCGATGACATCGGCCCTCTCGTTCACGCCGGGATCACCCGTGAGCTCGGCGATCTGTCTCAGAGTGTCGCGAGCTTTCAGGCGCATGCGGTCTGTCGATCGCGCTTCGCCGTAGCGGACCTGTTCAAAAAGCGTCACCAGTGATTCAAGCGGTTCCCGTGGTATCCCGTGGCGCGTGAGGCTATCTATAAACTCTCTCGGCGTCATGGTCGTTCCCCGGGATACGGATAATCTCTCGACGGCGATTCCTTCGAGCTCCATATACGTGCGAATGATTACGTCGGTCGTGTCGGCTCCGCGCTCAAGGTCTGCGTCCGCCGCTTGTGCCGCCGCGGATGCATCTTCTGCGACGCTTCGCCCCGCCGGTTTACGCCGTTTGCGGTACAGGCCGTAGGCGGTCGCGCCGGCGAGAAGCGCGGCGACGGCGACTGCTGCCTGTACGGCGCGTTCGTCTGCCTCCTCGGGAATATCCGGCTCGATACCGCCGCCTTCATCCGCTCCGGGGATCCCTCCTGCGCCGGGTGCCTGTTGCGTTTCGCGGACCGGGACTTCCTCGCCGGCGTCGGGAATGAGCTCGAGCAGAAGCGCGAACCCGACGGCGAGGCCTGCTGAAAACGCGGCGTAGGTAAGCACGCGCACGCGGCCTTCGCGGGTAAAAAGAGAGAGCACGGTGAATACGAGTGAGAGGAGCATCATGGTGCTCGTGAAGACGGTGAACACCCGCTCGCTGATGGCAAACCCGCTGCCGTCGGTTCCACCGGCGCCGATGCCTTCGAGATCAACGCGATATCCCTCGCTGAATTGCAGGTTTTCGAGCGCCGCCGCGAGCGCGAGCAGCAAAAGTATCGAGAGAGCGCTGACGATAAGCGTAGGGTGGTGCTTCATTGGCTTTCGCTACGCTATCAAATGCTTGCCGTGCTCCACAATACACGACCGGTGGTTCTCTCGACGAGTCGCGCGGCTCAACGCAGCTGTGCTATGCTGACAGCGGCGGTCACTATGGCGACAACAATTCAGGTAGAAATCGAACACCGGCGATACGTCGACCTGTGTGTCGCGAGGCGCGGCGAACAGGGACGGCTTAACATCACCACAATCGATACCGGCCAGACGCGCGCCATGATTAAGCTTTTCGCCGCGCGGGGTAGCAGGCGAACCCCTTTGCAGACCATAGACGTGCGCGGGCTCCCGACCGATCCTCACCGCCATATTCCCATGCAGCTGTCTTCAGCGGTTGTCTCCGGCGGGAAACTGCGGGTGCGACTCTACGTGCAGGGCTCGCTTTTTCTTGAGCGGTTTGTGCCGGTCGGACGGTTTCTCGTATTTTCGCGGACCGTTCTCGTGGCGCTGTTCGTTCTGCTTCTGTTCGCTCTTACGGCCGTCGCAGTGGGCTTTTTCGGCGTACACCAGGACGGCGAGCCTCGCGGAGCCGACGCGGGGAACGCCCGGGAAACGCAGGAGCCGGAAACCGGCGTCGACAATGGCTCGGGTGGCGAAACACCCGATGAGAATCCCGAGGAGATCGACCCCGAAATCGAATCCGGCGGCGAGCCCGACGAGCGCGGGGCAGAATCCGGCGGTGAGCCCGACGAGCGCGGGGCAGAATCCGGCGGCGAGCCCGACGAGCGCGAGGCAGAATCCGGCGGCGAGCCGGACGAGCGCGGGGCAGAATCCGGCGGTGAGCCCGACGAGCGCGAGGCAGAATCCGGCGGCGAGCCCGACGGGCGCGAGGCAGAATCCGGCGGCGAGCCGGACGAGCGCGAGGCGGAATCCGGCGGTG
>JBKGYS010000122.1:0-7534 GCA_046545955.1 Spirochaetales bacterium
TTTCAGTCCGTTGCTCTACCGACTGAGCTACAGCGGCTACCGAATTGGGCCGCATCATACGGGTGGCGGGGGCGCCTGTCAAGGGCCTGCCGAATGTGTTGACCCGGCTGAAAGTCGAGGGATATTCTGTTATCGGTCCGATAGTACTGGGAGGAAACCATGGGCATGGCGAACTGGCAGCTGAATGCCTACCGGAAGGTGGCTGGGACCGGTAAGCGCGAAAACCGCGACGACGATCCTGGCCGGGGTATGGACACCGCCGAGCGGCGCGACGAAAAGCAGAATGGTGGCAAGCAGAGTGGTGGCGACGGTCCAGAGAAGCGAGGCTCGTCGGATGCGCCGGCGACGGGCGCTGAGACGTCTTCACAGACGCTTGTCGACGCCGTCGGCGGAGTCGAAGCGAAGCTCGGCGGCGATGGAACCAAACGCCGGCAGGTTGCCATTCTTCTTAATTCGCTCGGCACCGAGCAGGCAGCGGATATTCTCAAGCGCCTGCCGCCTTCAATGGCGGAGCAGCTCGCGCACGAGTCGCTACTCATGGAAACGCCGGACGAGCGCGAGCGTGCAGAGGTAATGCAGCGGTTCGGCTTCACGCGTACGACAAAGACGCCGGCGGGAGAGGAAAAAACTACCGGTCTGAAGGGGGCCGGCTCGCACGCACATTCCGCGGAGGAAAGAACTCAGGCGCCGCAGTGGAGTCACGCGTACGAGGCGCTCAAGCGCGCGTTCGGTGCCCGGAAGGCCGACCGCATTCTGCACAAGGCGGTCCCGGAGGCCGGGCGCATGCGTTTTTCGTTTCTCGAAGAGCTGGATGTCAGACAGCTCGGCACCCTGTTTTCGGGGGAGTCTGCGTGGGTTATATCGCTTGTGGTGAGCCAGTCAAAGCCCGAGGTGGCTGCGAATATTCTCAAGTCTGTCGACGGCTCCATCCGCAGGGATGTGGTCGCTCGGGTGGCAAGAATGAACAGCGTGCAACCGGACATTGTCGAGCGGGTCGGCGAATCACTCAAGAAGCGCTGGCGCGAAATCGGAACCGCACGGTCACCCGAGATCGGGGGAGGTGTCTCGGCCCTGGCCGAGATCATGAAGCACATGGGAAACGAATCGCTGCTTGAAGCGATTCGCAAAGATGACCCCGAGCTTGCCACAGCCGTGCGCGACGAGCTTTACAGTATCGACATGGTGCTCAAGGTTCAGGATCGGCAGCTGGCCGACGTACTCTCGAACTTCGACGATCACAGCATTGCGTTGATACTGAAGGGCAAAACCGAAGAAATCAGATCGAAAATTATGCGCAATGTAAGCGAGCGGCGCGCTTATATGGTGAGCGAGGAGTATCGCGACCTTGGCCCTCAGCGAAGGGCGGATGTGGATGGGGTAACCCATGAGTTCGTCGCTCATCTGCGTAAGCTTGCCGACGAGGGCGCGCTACTTGTTGACGGCCCGGATGACCGGTATATTTGATCCTAGGAGGATAATGTTAGTGTTGTCAGTTCGAATGGCGTATCTGCTCTGGCTCCCGTCTCTTTTCGGGGTCTGCGGCCTTCACAGGTTCTATCTCGGAAAGTTTGGTACCGGGCTTCTGTACTTCGTGACCGGCGGGCTGTTCGGATTGGGCACACTCTACGACGCGTTTACGCTGCCGGATCAGGTGCGTGAAACGCGCCTGAAGTACCGCTATCAGGCTGCGCTCGACGCAGAGGATCAGGCATTTTTCCGACGAATTGGGCTCGATATCGGGAAAGGCCCCGATCGCCCGGGCGAGACGGGTGAACAGCGCAAGGAGTCGGTGGAACACGTAATTCTGCGCCTCGCGAAGAAAAATCGTGGACTCACGACCCCGGCCGAGGTTGCACTCGAAGGCGGTGTGAGCACGGACGAGGCGAAAGAGCTCCTCGAACAGCTCGTGAATAAGGGCTTTGCGGAAGTAAGAGTGCGCAAGACCGGCACGCTTGTTTACGTGTTTACTGATTTTCTCGACGAAGAGTCCTCGGCGCAACTCGAGGCCATGTAGCCCGGTAAACCATGTAGCCCGGTAAACATAGGGCGGCGTGGTCACGATTCGCGCGGGGTTCACACCCGGACAATACTCTAAGGTTTCATTGGAAGACGCATATGACGGCTGACGAGCTTCGCTCAAAGTATATTGAGTTCTTTAAGTCCAAGGATCACGCCCAGATCGCCGGGAAGTCGCTTATCCCGGAGAACGACCCGACGGTCCTGTTTACAACCGCGGGCATGCACCCGCTTGTTCCCTATCTGCTCGGTCAGGATCATCCGGCCGGAAAGCGGCTGGTCAATTATCAGCGCTGCGTTCGCACAGGCGATATAGAGGATGTGGGAGATTTCAGTCATTTGACCTTCTTCGAGATGCTCGGAAACTGGTCGCTCGGCGATTACTTTAAGGAAGAATCGATCGAAATGAGCTACGAGTTTCTTACCGAGTGGCTCGGTATCGCTGCGGAGAAGCTTTCGGTGACGTGTTTTGCCGGAGATGAGTCGGTTCCGAGGGACGATGAGTCCGCGCAGGCGTGGCGAAAGCTCGGCATTCCCGAAGAGCGGATATGGTTTCTCGGTCGGGATGACAACTGGTGGGGCCCGGCAGGGGCAACCGGTCCGTGCGGTCCCGATACCGAAATTTTCGTCGACACGGGCGTGCCGGGTGGGCCCGACAGCCGTCCCGGCAGCAACGACGGCAAGTACATGGAAGTCTGGAACAACGTTTTCATGCAGTACAACAAGCATCAAGACGGGTCGTTCAGCGAGCTTTCGCGTCGTTGCGTCGATACGGGAATGGGAATCGAACGGACGATTACCATGCTGCAGGGAAAGCAGAATGTCTACGAAACGGAGGTGTTTACCCCGATTCTTGAACAGATCGGTGAATTGTGCGGCCGCGTATACGGCGAGGATCCCGAGATCGATAGGGCCTTCCGCATTGTAGCCGATCATGTACGAACTGCCACGTTCATTCTTGCCGACGAGCGGGGTGTAGCTCCGACCAATGTGGGTGCCGGATACGTGCTGCGGCGGCTCATTCGCCGTGCAGTGCGATTCGGCCGGAAACTCGGCTTCGACGGCCCGTTTCTCACCGGACCTGCGAAGCTCGTACTCTCGAAGTACGCTGAACCGTATCCGATGCTTGCCGACCGTGCCGACGAGGCTATCCGGGAGCTGCACGCCGAAGAGGAGCGCTTTCTCCTGACGCTCAAAAAGGGCGAGCAGGAGTTCGAAAAGATGCTGCCGAATCTCAAGAAGAGCTCCGCGGCGGTGGTTCCGGGTCGAATAGCCTTTAAGCTGTACGACACGTACGGTTTTCCCATCGAAATGACCGAGGAGCTTGCCCGCGAGGAGGGAATGTCGGTTGACCGGGAAGGATTCGAAGAGGCCTTTGCCCGGCACCAGGAAAAGTCAAAGCAGGATCCGGGGCAGTTCAAAGGTGGACTCGCCGATGCATCCGAGGAAACGACCAAACTTCACACCGCGACGCACCTGCTGCATCAGGCGCTCCGCGACGTGCTCGGCGATCATGTCGCACAGAAGGGAAGCAACATCACTCCCGAGAGGCTCAGGTTTGACTTCTCGCATCCGGAAAAGATGAGCAAAGAACAGATTGCGGAGGTAGAGCGAATTGTCAACGAACAAATAGAGCGAGACCTCCCGGTAAGCTGGAAATCTATGCGCCTCAGCGATGCAAAGAAAGAAGGCGCGATTGCGCTATTCGTCGACAAATATGACGAGGACGTGAAGGTCTACGACATCGGCGATTATTCCAAGGAAGTCTGCGGTGGTCCGCACGTATCGAGCACCAGTGAACTCGGACGATTCAGGATCAAGAAAGAACAGTCGAGCTCACAGGGGGTTCGACGAATTAAGGCGGTCCTGGAGCAGCCGCAGTAGCTTCAGGCGCCGTTTGCGTCTGATGCCTTCTGTCCACCACGCAGGCGGTCGTATAGGTCCTGGATTCCACGGTTTTTCGCACCATCGGCCAGTTGCTTTTCCAGAATTGATCGCGCTTCCCCGGTCCGTCCGAGTTTCAAAGCACAATTCGCCGCCTCCAGCGCAAAGCGATGATTGCCCGGATCAGCCTCGAGAAGCCCTGAAAGACTTCGCATTGCATCGTCATATCGCTCCTGGCTTTTTGCAATCATCGCCAGCCCGAAAACCGCATACAAGTCGAACTCGATATTGAGTGCACGTTTGTAGTACATTTCGGCGCGATCGTAGTCGCCGAGCTCGCGGTACGCATCCCCGGCCCGGGTGAGAATAACCTTATTCTCCGGGTTCTGTTCGAGTATGCGATTCCAGTACTCGAGCGATTTGTGCGATTCGTCGAGACCGCGGTAGCAGTCGGCGACCCCGAACAGGGCATAGAAGTTGTTCGGTTCGCGCTGGAGGGCTTCTTCGAAGATACGGCAGCCTTTATCGAATTGCTTGAGCTTCCGATAACAGTTGCCGATCGCAGTCAAGACCCGAATATCTGGTTTTTGATTCGGGCGATTGTACATGCGTTTCCAGAAATCCAGTGCTTCGCGGAACATGCGAAAGTCGTAGTGCAAGTGTCCCAGGCCGATAAGCGCGTAGTCGTTTTCGGGTTCCTGCTCGAGGGCCATATAATACAGTTCTCTCGAGCGGTTGAAGTTCCTGGCCTTGCGATGCGCGTCGGCGACCCGTGTGAGAACGGTCACGTTTTCCGAGTCGTATTTCAGGTACTCTTCCCAGACTTCGATCGCCCGATTGAACTGTTTCATCGCCTTATAGCAATCGGCTAGACCGAACAGGGCGTAATTGTTCTCGGGTTTCCATACCAGGCATTGCTTGTAAAACTCTACCGCCTCCCGACAACGGCGTCGTTTGCGGTACGTGTCGCCGAGCCCTACGAGCGCGTAATTGTTGTTTTCCTCGATTTCGAGAATAGCGCGAAAACACTCTTCGGCCGTCGCGAGATTGTTCTCCCGCAGATGTTGATAGCCTTCGCGCGATAGATCGGTTATTCGCTGCCGTTCATCCTCAGGTAGTTCCATTGTTCCCGTTGTCCTCTGCAAGCCACTGTTTCAATACGCCGGCCATTCGTTCCGCCATTGAATCGATTTCGCGCCTCGCCCCTGCCTGCCAGAACATGCGAAACGCCTCCAATGGCTCATTACGTTTCAAATGGTAGTTGCCCACGCGTATGAGTCCGTCGGTATACGAGGCGGTGATAAAAATCCGCTTCGCCTCGGCAATCCGGCCCTTATTGTAGAGTTCGTTTCCACGCCGCACGAGACCTGTCTTTTGTTCAGGCGTCAGCTGCGGTTTGTTCTTCTTTGTGAGTCGCTGGAACCCAGGAAGTTGGGGATCGCGTTGATCTTGCATGCTCAAACCGGCGTCGCGGGTAATTATACTACACCCTTTGTTGACATTCCGCCCTCGCTGCGCGGAGTTAATGCTGCTCGAATCGCCAGGCCTAAGGCCTTGAACAGTGCCTCTGCCATATGGTGCCCGTTAAGGCCGTATCGGGCTTCGAGGTGAATATTGGCCTTCGAACGGGTCGACAGGGCGTAAAAGAACTCGCGCAAAAGGTTCAGATCGAACGCTCCGGCGTAGTTTTGCGGCATTTCCGCCCGGTATACGAGGTAGGGCCGACCGCCGAAGTCCACCGTAGCTTCACCGAGGGCGTCATCCATCGGTACCATCGCGTGGCCGAAGCGCTCGGTAGGGGTTTGCGTGGCGATGTCGGCCAGACAATCGCCCAACACCAGCCCGGTATCCTCGACAAGGTGGTGCGGGTCAACCTCGATGTCCCCGCTAGCCTCGACGGTAAGGGCCAGCCTTCCGTGATGCGACAATGCGGTCAGCATATGATCGAAAAACGCTACCCCCGTTGAGATCTGTGGTTCCCCGCCTGCGTCCGGGTTGCAGTATATCGAGATCGATGTTTCCCTCGTCGTTCGCGACACGCGCGCCTCGCGGTGCGCTCCTTTTTCATGCTCTTCAGCCATATCACTCCTGCTCCCCGTTGGCCGCTTCCAGTTTCGCGGTCAGCGTGCGAATAGCCCGAAAATTCAGCTTGTAGTACGCCGGATTGGCGATCATGTAAACGGACACTGTATCGAGCTGCTCCACAACCTCAAGGTCGTTCGCCCTTAGTGTAGACCCTGTCTCCACCAGGTCAACTATGCAGGAACTCAAGCCGAGTAGCGGTGCCAGCTCAACCGAGCCTCCGAGCCGGATAATGTCTACCGGAACACCGCGGCTATGGAAGTAGTCGCGGGTGAATCGGGTAAACTTCGTCGCGACGGTAAGCGCCCCGCCGCCCGAAAGAGGGTGCGGCGCTCCCCTGGGCGCGGCGAGGCACATCTTTGTGGACCCGTACGGCAAGCGCAGCAATTTCACGAAGTCGAATCCGCTTTCATTGAGAACATCTTCCCCGCAGAATCCGATGCCCGCAATGCCGTGGTGGACGTAGGTGGGCAAATCGCTGTTCTTGACGAGGAACGCTTCGACGCTTCCGCTTTCGTCCTGCACACGAAGCTGTCGGTTATCGAATGATATGTGATACCCGGCGTCGGCGAAGTGCTTCTGTATTGCGTCGAAAATGCGCCCCTTCGGCAACGCGATGCTTATTCGTTCATTCATGGTCATAGTAATAGCGTCCCGCGGTTATCCCGTTATCATACTACAGGCGCACAGCCGTCCCCTGCCGGCGAAGCTGTTCGGCTTTCGCCAGCCGCTCGGGGAAACTGCCTCGGTCGTCGGCGATCGTCTGAATATCCGGCAGCGAGCCCGGGTCGGTGAGCTTTTCGAGCCGGCGCAGCATAATCGAGAAGCCAACCGCTTCGGTTTCGAGGCCGAAGTGCCCGTAGAGGGAATCATAACGGCCTCCCGATGCGACCGCGGCCTCCGCGCCCGGGGCGTATGCCCTGAAGGCGACGCCGGTATGGTAGCTCTGCGAGCCGCTCTCGGAAAAATCCACCCGAACGCGCTCACCGTCGATAACCGCCTCGAGCACCTCCGCGGTTTCGATCGTATCGCGGGCTGCGGCGAAGAAGTCTTCAGGAAGGTGAGCAGTACTCTTCTCGAGCTCTGCAAGCGCGGCGCCGGTCTCGCGCGCCGACCCGATATTGAACAGAAACCGCAGAACTTTGTGCGTGTCGCCGCCCGAGCCCGCGAAAAACCCCTCGAGACGCTCGGAATCGTGAAGCGCGAGCGCCTCGCGGAACTCGGCCGCCGCCTCGTCGCTGAAGCCCGAGGTAATTGTGTTCACGAGCTTTCTGCTTCCAATATGAAGCACGGATCTGCCCGGAAGAATCGAGTCGAGCAGGCGCATGAGCAGCGTCGCCGTCTCCAGGTCGCCATGGCGGCCCGTGTGTCCGATAAGCTCGCCGCCGATCTGAAAGAACTCGTTGCGGGAAATGTCTTCCCGGTCCTCGGGTCTGAGTATGCTCTCGGCGTAGTAGACGCGCAGGGGAAGCTGCTCATCGGCAAGCATTCGGGCGACCTGCTTCGCGAGGAAAAGGGTGGCATCGGAGCGAACCGCAAGCAGATCACCGGC
>JBKGYS010000123.1:0-7401 GCA_046545955.1 Spirochaetales bacterium
TACGCGTGGTTGCGCGCAGCCCCCGACGCGATCGAGCTGTCGACCGGCGCGCGGTCGACCACAATTCCGAACAGCTGCCTCGCTCGCGCCTCGGTTACGCGGGCACTGATAGACCCGCGGCTCAACATCAACCTTAATGCTCCCGTGTCTGTACACCGGCACGGCGAGACGGCGCGGCTTCGCCTGCACGCAAGACCGTGGTATCGCCGTGAGCTTCAGCGTTATGCCGATGAGATAAACGCGCGAGTCTACGACCGTCGACGACTCCGAGGGTGACCCTGGGTAGTGTTCACCACTCTGGTGTTTTCGCTGCGCGTCCATTATAAAGATGGAATCGCTGCACTGGCAGGGAAACCGACAAATTGTAATACCGAAAGCGTAAGTTTCGCGTGGGCAAATTCTTAGGCGGCTTTTAACACCACAGTGGTGAACAGTAAGGAACCTTTGCCGCGTTGGCGACCAATGGCCCGAACGCTCAATCGGCGTGGCCGTCGTCATCGTGGCGAATGCGCGCCTCGCTGATACTCACGTTCAACTCGAAACCGATCAGAAGCACCATGGAATTGGCATACATCCAGATCAGAAGGACGATAATCGTGCCGAGCGAACCGAAAATGGCGTTCCACCGGTTCAAGTTGGACAGGTACACGTTGAACCCCGCGTTGACCACAAGCACGGCGACTGTCGCCAGAATCGACCCCGGAGAAAAGAAGCGGTAGCGTCCTCCCTTCGCCGGTGCCCAGTAGTAAAGCGCCGATATGCCGAAGAAGAGCATCAAGCCCACCACAACAACGCGCGCGATATCGATGAAAAGCGAATAGATTCCGCCGGGAATCACGCGCAGGTCCGAGAGCAGGGAAATCACCGCGCCGCCGACGATCTGAATCACGCTCGCTGCCAGGAGCAGAAGCCCGAAAACGCTGATAAGCCCTAGACTGACAAGCCATTGTCGCCTGCGTGTATGCGTATCAAAGTCGTGATAGCTGGCATTAAATGACCGGATTATGCCGAGCACTCCCCGGGTAGCCATGTAGAGCGAGAATACGAACGTAAGAGAAAGTAAACCGCCGCGCTGCCGTGTGACGGCATCCCGAATGGTCGCCTCGATAAACGCGGCAAGCTCGTCGGGAACCGCGCCGGTGACCAGTTGCAACACCTGCTCCTGAAACCCGCCGATCGGAATGTAGGGAATAAGCGCCATTATGAACAGCACGGCGGGGAAAAGACCGAGGAAGAATCGATACGCAATGCTCGCCGCGCGAGTCGTAATGGCACCGTTCAGCATTCCGACCGCAAAAAATCTACCGACGTCGTAGACCGAGAGTCCGTTGAAACCGGGAAGTATTACCCGCTTACTCCAGTCGATAAGCCGCTGCACGATCGGAAAACGTTCGATGAGTCGAAAAAGCATGGACATGGTTCTACCGCAGCCTTCAGCCGTTAAGCTTAGCCGCAGGTCCGGCGTATGAACAATCCCGCTATCGAAACCCTGTCCACCATCGGCCGTAACCGGGACTCGGGTGAATGCGGGCAGGCGAAAGGCCGACGGCCTTTTCAGACGAGGGCATCTATCGTTAGGTTAAAGAGGGGACGGGGGACATGGAGGAAAATGACACTATGACGAAAAAAAACATGTGGAGAACTGCGTTTTTCGGACTCGCCGCGACAGTGGCCGTTTTTGCGATCGGGCTTTACGTCGGATTGAGCGGTACAGCTTCGAACTCCGACGAACAAATGACGGTTCAAACGGCGAATAATCCAGGCGACACGCGGATACCTGCGGCAACTCCCGTGCCGGACGACGAGGAGGACGGGTTCTCTGAGGTCGCCCAATCGGTGCTTCCGGTGGTTGTTGAGGTTTCCACCACCCAAGTCATTGAACAGCAGGAGGAAAACCCATTTTTCGAGTTCTTCGGACAGCCGGACAACGGCGACCAGGAGTTCGAGCGCCCTGGACTGGGCTCAGGTGTGATTGTGGAGCAGGATGGCAGCGACGTCTACATAATTACCAATAATCACGTCGTGGGCGACGCCAGCGATATACGGGTGTCGACGTACGAGGGAGAAGAATTCGAAGCAGAGGTAGTGGGTTCGGACCCGCTCCAGGACCTCGCGCTCATATCCATTGAGACCGAACAGGACATGCCGACCGCAAGCCTCGGAGAATCGGAAGACGTGTCGGTAGGCGAGTGGGCGCTCGCAGTGGGAAATCCACTTGGCTTTGAAAGCACGGTCACCGCTGGAATAATCAGTGCAACCGGCCGGCAGCCTGCACCGGGAAGCCCGGTAGCAGAATATACCGACTACATTCAGACCGACGCAGCGATTAATCAGGGTAACTCGGGTGGGGCTCTGGTAAACCTGGAAGGCGAAATAATCGGTATAAACACCTGGATAGCCGGTGGCCAGACCGGCGGAAATGTTGGGCTCGGATTCGCCATACCGGTCGACAATGTTGCCGTCGCGGTGGACCAGTTCCGCGAAGACGGGGAAGTAACCTACGGCTGGCTCGGCGTAAGCATCAGCGATGCCGACGAGCTCGGCGAAGAGTTAACGGACGATCTCGGTATAACCGACGAGGAAGGCTCGCTTATAATCGGCGCGTATTCCGACTCTCCGGCGGCACGCGGCGGTATCCGACCGGGCGATTTTATTACCGCGATAGACGGTGAGCCGATCGAGAATAGCCTGGAGCTTCAGCGCGCGGTTGGTCAACTGACACCCGGCGAGGAAGTTGACTTCGAGCTCGAACGCGACGGAGAGAGCATGACGACTGCCGTGACAATCGAAGAACGCGAGCCCGAGGAGGAGGTCGGAGAGCCCGAAGATCTATGGCCCGGATTCCAGGTAGCGCCGCTAACCGACGAAATCCGTGAGTCAGGCGGAATACCCGATGGGGTCGAAGGCACGGTTATCGCCAATGTAATACCGGATAGCCCGGCTGCCGAAGCGGGACTTCGTCCCGGAGATCTTATACACGAGGTCGATGGTAACGAAGTCGACGGCGCGGGTGACTTCTACGCCTATGCCGCCGATTCACGCGGAGAGATCGAGTTGAGCATTATTCGCGGTGGATCGGAGATCACCATCGGAATGGAAACGCTCTAAGCTGTAACGTTTCGACCACCTCCAGGCTTTTATAGCTTCGGAGGTGGTTAATATGAAACGATTTATATTCGCACAATGGAGCGACCGCGAAAGACTCGTCGCGGTCCTCGCCGCCGCTGTCCTCGCGGCGGCGGTACTTGCGGTTTTTGCCGCAGGTTTCTATTCAGGGGCGCGCAGCGTATATCATGAGGTGAACGAATACCTCGCGAGCGCCCCCGAAGCATCGTCGGACGGGCTGCAAAGGCAGACGGCAGACACAGTCCCGTATACACGGGTTGGTGGTGGGGCTGAACATCAGCCTCTCGTCTCCTCCGATACGAACCAGAGCGATCCCAACGGTCCGGCTTCCTTCGCAGATGTCGTGGAGAACGTGCTTCCGACAGTGGTGGAAGTGAATACCGTCTCGATCATCCGCCGGCAGTTACCGCGCTTTTCCTCGCCCTTCGACTGGTTTTTCGATCCCTGGTCGCAGCCCGAATACGACGAAAGAGAGTATCGACGACCCGGACTCGGTTCGGGGGTTATCGTGCGACACGATAACGGGACCGGCTACATTCTTACCAATCACCACGTTATAGACGGTGCCGATGAAATACAGGTATCGCTGTTCGACGGTCGTATCTTCGATGCCGATGTTATCGGAAGCGACGCGCGTCTGGACCTGGCACTCCTTGAAATCAGCTCGGACGATCGGCTTCCGGTAGCACGGCTCGGTGATTCCTCGCAGCTTCGCGTGGGTGACTGGGTCCTGGCCCTGGGTAATCCTCTGGGCTTTGAGAGCACGGTCACCGCAGGAATCGTGAGCGCGCTCGGCAGGCGACCGGATTCGGCTTCGCCCATCACCGATTATACCGACTATATCCAGACCGACGCGGCAATTAATCCAGGAAACTCCGGCGGTGCGCTTGTGTCGGTAGATGGCTCGGTTATCGGCATAAATACGTGGATCGCCTCTCGTGGGGGAGGCAGCGTCGGCCTCGGGTTCGCTATTCCGATTAACCAGGCAATGCGTGCAATCGACAATTTTATCGAGGAGGGACAGGTTGTGTACGGCTGGCTCGGCGTCAGCCTGCTCGACCGCGATAGCGATGCCGGGCGGAGACTGTTCGAGGAGCTCGACCTCGCTGACCGGGAGGGTACGCTGGTGACCGGGGTATATCGCGGATCTCCGGCTGCCGACGCCGGAATAACGCCCGGGTCGCTTATCACGGCCATAGACGGGGAGTCGGTCTCGAGCGCTTCGGAAGTTTCCAGGGCGGTCGGTGAGCTGTCTCCGGGGCAGGACGCGGCGTTCTCGGTCGCGATCGCCGGCGAAGAACAGGATATCACCGTAAGGATTGCGCGTCGGGATATCGGTGACGGCGGACTTGTCGGACGCGATCTATGGCCGGGGTTCACGGTAATCACCGTAACCGAAGAGATCCGCGGGAGCCTCTCGCTGTCCGACGACGCAACGGGGGTCGCGGTCACCTCGGTGCAACCAGGCAGCGAAGCGGGAACGGCGGGAATTCGCCCGGGTGACGTGATTGAACTCGTGGACGGCCGGCGAGTGGAAGACGCGGGCGCATTCTACGAGGTAATCGCGTCGTCGAGCGGGGATATTACGTTTTCTCTGCGGCGGGGAGGCTCGCTGGTGCGCATAGGAATAGGGGGAATGTAGCGCCTGTCGGAAGACTTCAACACCGTCGAGTTTATTCTTGCCAACACCGAAAATGAGGGCCTATAATAACCGTTAGTAACGCCTTGGAAGCGTGCGATTTTGACCGCTTGGTGAAAGGGAGGTTTGAATCCGTACGTTGAACCCGCGCAATCGAGCCCTTGGTAAGGCCGGCTGCGCACGGGCACTCGGTATACCGGGGCGTTCATGAATAACGGCGCGTTCGCGCCAGATGAATTTTTTTAGGAGGTTTTTTATGCGAAACCTGATTAGGGTTCTCACAGCGACACTTGTGGTTCTCGCCCTCGCGGGTCCAATGGCTTTTGCCAACGGTCAGCAGGAAGAAGCGGCTGAAGCCACAAACCCGACCGATAACCCCTGGACCGACGGGGAAGATCTTTCGGGGACGGAGGTTCAGATTTTCGGAGCTTATGTCGACGAAGACGCCTCGCGCTTCCGAGACGCGCTCGAGCCGTTTATAGAGGAGACCGGTATTAACGTCGAGTACGAGGGCTCGGGAGATTTCGAGTCCCTTATTACCGTCCGCGCGGAGGGTGGCGACGCTCCGGACATAGCGGCGTTCCCGCAGCCGGGCCTCATGGAAGACCTGCATTCTCAAGGCTACCTCTACGACATGGAAGAATGGTTCGGCATGGACTTCCTTGAAGAGCAGTACGATCAGGACTGGATCGATATGAGCACGGTTGACGGTGATGTGGCCGGCACATGGTACCGCACCAGCGTGAAGTCGCTCGTCTGGTACACACCTTCGGTCTTCGAGGAAGAAGGCTACGAAATCCCGGAAACCTGGGATGAGCTGATGGACCTGTCCGACCAGATGATCGACGACGGTTACACGCCGTGGTCGGTCGCGATGGAAAGCGCAGGAGCTACCGGCTGGGTCGCTACCGACTGGATCGAAGATATTATGCTCCGCATCCATGAGCCGGAGGTATACGACGAATGGGTAACCAACGACGTTAAGTTCGACAGCCCCGAAGTTCGCGAGGCATTCGAAATACTCGACGACGTCTGGTTTGAGGAGGACTACGTACTCGGTGGCATCGACAGTATCCTGACTGTACCGTTTGGTGACGGCGCTAACCCGCTCCTCCGCGATGAACCCGCGGCGCTTATGCACAGGCAGGCGAGCTTCATTCAGGGTTTCCTTCCGGATGGAACTGAAGTCGGTCCCGACGGCGACATTGACTTCTTCTATCTTCCACCGATTGAGGAAGAACAAGGCGAGCCGGTACTCGTCGCGGGCGATATTATGAGCCCGATGGATGATCGCCCCGAGATTCGCGCGGTCATGCGGTTCCTTTCGACCGCCGAGGGAACTCGTGGCTGGCTGGAACAGGGCGGATTCGTTTCACCGCACAACGACGTTGATTTCGACTGGTATCCGGAGGTCGACCGACGTTACGCTGAGATTCTCGATAACGCCGACACGGTACGGTTCGACGCTTCCGACCTTATGCCGGGCGCGGTTGGTACCGGTACCTTCTGGGAAGGCGTGGTGGACTGGACCAATAGCGAGGGAGATGATCTCGACAGCGTGCTGCCCGCGATAGACGAAGGATTCGAAGACTAGTTGATGAGTTTTCTCACTGGGCGCAGCAATGGCTGCGCCCTTTTTCGTAGTATCAACAGAGTGCACCGTACCGTGTGGGCTCTGTTGATATTGCGGACAAATCGTTTAGCACACCGTAACGTTAGGGGCAATGTATATGAGTGATACATCGAGACAAATGACACTCTCGGATTGGCTGGATACGAGAGCGGGTCGAATCACGCGTACGCTGGTAACCGCGACGGCGACCGCGTTGATTCTTATTGGTGGATTTATATGGCTGCGGGTGAACGCTCAGACCGCTAACTGGTTTTCTGTAGCGATAATCGCGTTATTCATTGGTGTCGGCGGTATCTGGGGGTTCTTCTACTCTCTCAACACCCTCGCCGAGCTTCTGCCCGAGAGAGCCCGCGATAAGACGCTCCCCTGGGTTTTTATCGGTCCGGCGTTGCTGTTTCTTACGTTTTATATCGTCTGGCCGGTTATTAACACAACGTACATGAGCTTCTTCGACCGATTTACTGAGAACTTCGTCGGCCTTCAGAACTATCGGTACATCTTTACGAACCCGGCGATGCTCGTCATTCTGCGGAATACCCTGCTTTGGGTTCTGCTGGTACCGACGGTAGCAACAGCATTGGGGCTTTTGATCGCCGTAATTACTGACCGGTTTCGCCCTGGAGCCGAGAAAGTCGTAAAAGCGCTCATTTTCCTTCCGCTGGCGATTTCGTTCGTGGGCGCAAGCGTGATCTGGCGTTTCGTATATGCGTACCAGCCGGCGGGGCTTGAGCAAATCGGACTATTGAACGCGATCGTAACCGCCCTCGGCGGAGACCCGATAGCATGGATAACCGTGCGCCCTTGGAACAACCTGTTGCTCATTTTCATTATGGTATGGCTTCAGACGGGGTTCGCTATGGTCATCCAGAGTGCGGCCGTGAAAGGAGTGCCCAGGGACCTTATCGAGGCGGCCCGAATCGACGGAGCAACCGAAGTCCGTACCTTTTTTAACGTTACCGTTCCATATATCCGCGGCACGATTCTTACTGTGGCGACCACGATT
>JBKGYS010000124.1:0-7335 GCA_046545955.1 Spirochaetales bacterium
ACGTGATTCACGCCTCGGACGCGGTGGCTACTGCGGAGCGCGAGATCGGAATCTTCTTCAGGCCCGACGAAATTTTCGACTACGACGTGGGAAACAGCGACTGGGTGTACTGAGGTCGGGTGTGCTTCGGCACGCTTGCCAATGGGAGGCCAGGTGTTTTATCTTTCACCTTCCGAAGCGGAACATTGTTCGGCGCCGTGCCCAAGTGGTTAAGGGAGAGGTCTGCAAAACCTCCATTCGTGGGTTCGAATCCCACCGGCGCCTTTTTTTCTTTGCGGGAACGGATTGTAGCGGCACGTGGGGCGAGCATTCGCTCTCTCGCGTAGACGGCTCCGTGGTTCCCGGCCGAGCTGCGACTCGGCAACTTGACGACCGGCGCCCCTCGGGTGGACCGCGGACTTAGAGTCCCCGAGCTGAGAGCCGTTTGCGAGTGACAATACCAGCTATCGCAAAAGCAACTGCCGCGAGCCCGAACGCTGCGGCAATGCGGTAACTATCGCCACCGAGAAGCTCGATTATTTGCTCCCCTTCGCCGCCGGCAATGCGGGCAAGCAGCACTACGCGGCCGGCGAGCAAGCCTGCAAGCAGCGCCGACTGAACGGCCATCCACCAGCAGAATCGCGGAAGAAGATGTAACCGCTCCCTCGCGCTTCGGAAAACCGGCGGCGTTATCGATAGCACGATGAACCCGAGTATGCCGATCGGCACGACCATTAACCGCGCAGCGGGTGCGATTGTCCAGTCGCCGATGTAGTAAACGTTGTGCATGAGTTCGATGCTGAAGGCCGTGACGGCGATCGTCATCGCGATACTCAGGCCGCACGCCACAAGAAAGCCGAAATAATCAATGTCCATGGTCATAGTGGGTATCCTTTAGCGGCGGCAGCGCCGGCAGAGAGCGCGCGGTGTTCCCCATCGGAGTGCTACCACCCGTTAACGTGCTGTCAAACGCTCACGCGCTTGAGATAGTGCTCGTACCAGTACAGCGCGACGATTACAACACCGTGGGCGAGAAACGCCGGTTCCTGCTGATTGTGGAGCCGCTCGACGGGAACCAGTTCGACGTCGACAATTTCGTTGTCGTCCAGATCGCGGTCGGTTGTGACATGAGCAACGTCGTGGGCCACGAATGTGTGCACGTTGTTGGTCATGAATGCCGGATTGGGGTTGGTCTCGCCGATCTTCTCAAGCCACCTGGCTCTATAACCGGTTTCCTCTTCGAGCTCCCGTGCCGCGGCCTGCACCGGCTGTTCACCGGTATCGACAAGACCACCGGGGAACTCCAGCGTTGTGACTTCACCGCCGGGGCGGTACTGGCGCACGAGAATGAAACACTCGCGCCCTTCACTGTTTCTGGTGACCGCGACAATATTCACCCAGTCGGGGCAATCGACAAGCGCGAACCGGGATGTCCGCCCGTCGCTACTCTCGCGGGTCGAGTGCACTACGTCGAAGATCTTCGTTTCGCAGATCGGCTCCCTCGCGGTTTCATGCCAGCCGAGGTGCTCGAATCCGTTGTGGTTGTTCTGATCCATGCCGGTTATGCTAATTCAAGAGCTTGATAGATGGAAAGCGATTGCCATACTCTACAGGGTAATTATGCATGGACGTCTTGATACTGTTGTTTCCGATATACTCGATTCGTACGAGAAGGTGGGAGGGATTAATCATCTCGATGGTCCGAACCTTCCCTCCCGCGACGGAGTGGAGTCGATTATTCACGACCTCGAATCAATTGTCTTTCCCGGGTTTCAGGAACGCGACGCGCACCAGTGGCGCGATTTGCAATTTACGATATCCGAGGCAGCACACCGGGTCTGCCATAACCTTATCGTCGAGATCCAGCGAAGCATTTGTTTTCGAAGGCGCTCACGAGGCGAATCCGACTGCGACCACATGAGTGAGAAGGAAGAGCTCGAAACCTCGCGCGAGGAAGCGGAAACGGTCAGCTTCGAACTGCTCGAGACGCTTCCGGCGATCCGTGCGCGGGTGCGAAAGGATGTGGAGGCGGCGTTCGCGGGGGATCCGGCGAGCAAAAGCCAGGAAGAAGTCATTCTTTCCTACCCCGGCGTCGAGGCGATTGTGATTCATCGTATCGCTCACGAGTTGTGGAACCGTGATATTCCGCTGCTTCCCCGGATGATGAGCGAGAATTTACACGGGCGCACGGGGATAGACATCCACCCGGGTGCATCCATCGGCGATTCGTTTTTTATCGACCACGCCACGGGCGTGGTGATCGGCGAGACAACGGTAATCGGGAGAAACGTCAAAATCTATCAGGGTGTTACGCTCGGGGCGCTGAGCGTCAAGAAGAAAGAGGCCAACACCAAGCGCCATCCTACCATCGAAGACAACGTTACTATATACGCCGGCGCTACGATTCTCGGCGGAGATACAGTGGTGGGCGCGAACTCTGTGATCGGCGGTAACGTATGGATAACCGAATCAATACCGCCGAACAGCATGATTTACAATCCACCGTCGGAATACGTAACGCGAACGCGTGCTACGAACGCGTAACACGCGAAACGTAGCTTTCCTCGAAGCCGTCGAGATCCTGAATCCAGCCGAGAAACTTCTGCGCTTCTTCGGGGTTCTCGTACGGACCGACACGTACCCGATAGTATTCCTGCCCGGAGACGGTAACGGGAAAGATCACGCTGCCGAGACTGCGACCCTCGAGGCGCTCGCGCGCGGCTTCGGCGGTGTCCCGACTCGAAGAGGATAGAACCTGAATCCAGTATTCCCGCGTGGGACCACTTTCCTGCGCGGCAGCTGCGGTTTCGCTTTCCTGCCCTTCAGCTGCAGTCTCGCTTTCCTGCGCTTCGGCTGCGGTCTCGCTTTCCTGCGCGTCGGCTTCGGTTTCACTTTCCTGCGCGTCGGCTGCGGCTTCGGATTCTTCGTCGGCTTCGGCTTCGGAATCTTCCCCCGCCTCGCGTTCGTCGGCTCGATCCCCTCCATGCACGCGCGGCTCGCGTTCGTCAGGATCTGCGAGCGGTTGGACGGCTTCTTCGCCGTCGATATCTTCGGGCTGGACCTGGTCGGATTCCTCGTCGTCGGATTCATCGTCGTCGGATTCCTCGTCGCCGGATTCCCGCTCTCCGGAATCCTCATTCCGGTCTTCGTCCTCATCCTCGTCTTCTTGTCGCGAGCCGTAGACAATGACGAAATCGTCGTCCTCATCATCGTCGCTGAGCTCTCTGTCGCTGGACTCGCGTTCGGAGTCTTCGCCGCGCCTGACGAACTCGATCGGGTCGAAGTCGTCACGGTCCATCTCCGCGCGTCTTTCGGGTTCATCGCCGGGGTAGTACGCAAGCAGGGCAAGCCCGAGAATAAGCGCGACAAACACCGCAACCGAGAGGATGATGATGAGTAGCTTCCGATGATCCATAACCTGCAACGACTCCGTTCGTTATTCAGAAAATCCGATGGTAACCGCGAGTGTGCGCAAGCGGCGCTCGAGACGTTTTCGCCCGCCCGCATTATGCATGGTATAGGTATCGACACGTTGTGAGCTGAATTCAAGTCCCCGTTGCCGCCGGATTCGCGCCAATATGTCACCGAGGGTCAATCCGTCGCGCAATTTCGCGCGCCAGATTCGCACCGTCACCGGAGCCTCGACCCGGATTACCGCGTCGCAGAGCGTATCGAGGCCCATGTGAACGAGTAACGCAGCATTGATCAGAATTCGGTCGGATTGGCTTCGCTTTACCCGGTCTCGAACCAGTTCAACCATTACCGGATGCACGAGCGACTCGAGCTGGGCCATGCGTGTCGGGTCGGCGAAAACGATGCGGCCGAGCGCGGTCCGATTGATTCCTCCGCTATCCGAGCGAACCGCGCCGCCGAAGGTGGCGATGATTTCGCTGGTCTTCAGGCGAACGGCCTCGTGACCGACTCTATCAACATCGATCTCCGAAAATCCGTATTCGTTCACCAGGCGCCGTCCGACTTCGCTCTTGCCCGAACAGTAGGGGCCTGACAGACCGATTACCATTAATGAAAGTCCCCCCAGCTCGCCCCGCTTTCAATGCTGACCTTCAGCGGCAGATCGAGCGTGACCGCGGTCGGCATTTCGGCTTCAAGAATACTTCGAACGCTCTGCTCCTCAGCGAGCGGGCATTCGACCATAAGTTCGTCGTGCACCTGGAGGATAAGCCTCGCAGACAGTCCCGAAGCACGCAGCCGCCGATCCACGGCAATCATAGCGCGCTTGACGATGTCCGCGGCGGTCCCCTGTATGGGTGTGTTGACCGCGATACGTTCAGCCCCCTGACGCTCGGCCCGGTTGCGGCTGCGAAGCTCGGGGAGGGCGCGACGTCGTCCGAGAAGCGTCTCGGTATATCCGCTACGCTTCGCCTTTTCCACGCATTCGTCGACGAACGTCTTAATCCGCGAGTACGTGGCGAAGTACCTCTGTATGAAGTGATCGGCGTCGCTGCGGGGAATCTTGAGCTCCCGACTGAGTCTGAACGCGCTCATGCCGTACATAACGCCGAAGTTGATGGTTTTCGCGATCCGCCGCTGCTCGGCGGTTACCTCCTCCGGCGCGACGCCGAAAATCATGCTTCCGGTAGCGCTGTGTACGTCGCGGCCTTCGGCGAACGCTTCGCGAAGGCCGGGGTCACCGGAAAGGTGGCCGAGCACAACAAGCTCGATCTGCGCGTAGTCGGCGCTTACGAAGATATTGCCCGGGGCCGGCACGAAGGCCGAACGGATACGTCTGCCTTCCTCCTCCCTGATGGGAATGTTCTGGAGATTTGGATTTCGACTCGACAGTCGCCCGGTGGCCGTGCCGGTAAGTACGAAACTGGTGTGGATGCGGCCGGTTTGCTCGTTTACGAGGCGGGGCAGCGCATCGACATACGTGCTTTTCAGCTTCGACAGCGTGCGGTGACGCAGAACGCGCTCGGGAACGGGGTCTTCGCTCGAAAGCTCCTCGAGTACGGCAGTGTCGGTCGAATAGCCGGTTTTGGTCTTCTTCACCGGCGTAAGGCCGCGTTCCTCGAACAGCACCTTCTGCAGTTGCTGCGTAGACGCGATATTGAACTCGTGCCCACAGAGCTCGAAAATATGCCGCTCGATTGAGGAGAGCTCGTCGACGAGCTCCTTCGAATAAGCGGCAAGCGCCTCCCTGTCAATGGCGATGCCCTGCCGCTCCATGTCGGCGACAATGCGTACAAGCGGCATTTCGGTCTCGTAGGCGAGCGTTTCAAGTCCGTCCTCGGCTAGCCGAAGCGCGAACACGTCGGCGAGCCGTAGCGTTACATCGGCGTCCTCGGCGGCGTAGCGGGTGGCGGTATCCAGATCGATCGACTCGAAGGTCGCGCGCTCCTGACCGCGGGCGGCTTTGGGCACAATATCGTCGTAGTGCAGCGTGTCGTAGCCAAGGTACACCATGGCAAGTTTGTCCATGCCGTAGCTGCTCGCGCTCGTGTCGATGAGCCACGCCGCGATAAGCGTGTCGAACAATGTGCCCTCGATGGGCACGCCCCAGCGGACGAGCACCTTGTAGTCGTACTGGAGGTTCTGTCCGATTACGGTGCAGGCCTCGTCGGCAAAGAGTCTGGTAAGGCGCTCGCGAACGCTTTCGGCACTCAGAACCGGACCATCGGGACCGGTAAGGGGAATATAGCAGGCTTCTCCCGGCTCGACGGCGAGTGAAAAGCCGACAGGCTTCGCGGTCATGGCGTCGAGTGCATCGGTCTCGCTGTCGAAGGCGAACCGCCCGGCGTTTCGGGCTTTGTCGATCCATCGGTCGAGCGATTCGAGGTCGCGCACGCACTCGTAGGTTCCCTCGAGTTCGCCGAGGCGGGCGGCGAGACGCGAAGACTCGCGATCGTCGCCACCCGCCGGCGACTGCGATGCGGAGGCTTTGGCTTGAGCCGATCCGGTTTGCTCGTTCGTGTCGCTGATCCCGGTAGCGGCCGCGGTCTCCTGTCGCGATTGCGATTGCTTCGGTGTTTGAGACGCTCCATTGTCGGTTCGCTTCGCCCCGAGTTCGCGCACGAGGCTGTGCATTCCCTGATCCTCGAAAAAGGGGATGGCCGCGCTGTAGTCGAGCGAAGCGGGTACGTCGAACTGGTCGAGCCCGTCGGCCACGGGCGCTTCGAACGACAGGGTCACGAGATCACGGCTGGAAAAGGCGTCTTCACGCCCTTCTTCGAGTTTCTGCTTCTGACTCTTGCTCGATATTTCTTCGAGGTGCTCGTATATGCCGTCAAGCGTTCGGTACTCCGCGAGAAGCTTTGCAGCGGTCTTCTCGCCGATTCCTCGTACGCCGGGAACGTTGTCCACTTTGTCGCCGACAAGCGCGAGGAAGTCGACGATCTGTTCCGGCCAGACTCCCCAGACGTCGTGAACGTCGTCGCGGTGAAGCTCATTGAATCCGCTGTTCTCCGGTTTAAGCACGGTGATCTGCTCGCCGACAAGCTGAAGCAGGTCCTTGTCGCCGGAAAGAATGGAGGCGGGTCGCCCGGCGTTTGTGCAACGTCGGCACAAAGTGGCGATCACATCGTCGGCTTCGTAGCCTTCAGCGCGAATCATGGGGACGCCAAGAGCTTCGAGGATCCGTTCGATAATCGGAATCTGGGCGGTCAGCTCTTCGGGAGTCTCATCGCGGGTTCCTTTGTACGCTTCGTACTGTTCATGGCGAAAGGTTGGCCCCTTTGAATCGAGTACGACCGCGAAGTGGTCGGGCCGGTATGTCGAGAAGAATTGAAACAGTGAGCGAAAGAAACCGAAGATGGCCGACGAGTTCTCGCCTCGAGGATTTCGAAGCGGGCGGCGAATGAAGGCGAAGTAGCTTCTGTAGACAAGGCTGTAGCCGTCGAGAAGGAAAAGGGGCTTGTCACTCATACTTCGGGCATTATAGCCGCCCTGAGTGCTACAACGCGACCACCAGAGAGGCTCCGGAGTACTATCGGCTCGATCCCGGATCAGCAAAAGCTGATCCTTAATCAGCGGAGCTGGTCCCGGATCAGACAAGCTGGTCCTGGATCAGCAAAAGCTGATCCTGGATCAGCAAAAGCTGATCCTTAATCAGCCGGAGAAGTTTATATTTCCACCGCTGTCGGCGTTACGATTGGACGCGCCATATCCCGAACCCCCGGATGCCGGTTGAGCGGCTGCAATTTGGCTCCATGCTCCGCGCAGTTCGTTCATGAAGCGACGGACACCGCCGACCCGGGCAGGATCTTTGGAGATGTTCGCTTCGGTGAGCTCGCGGTGGAAATAGCGATACAGATTGTAGAGGGAACTCGCGAGCTGTCCTCCTTGTTCGAAGTCCAACCCGGCGGTTAATTCCGTGATGCAGTCCTGGGCCTTCACGAT
>JBKGYS010000125.1:0-7213 GCA_046545955.1 Spirochaetales bacterium
GACATCCGATAGCGCTTTGACAACAGTGAGCGTTTCAGCCTCCTACGACCGGACGAAGGTTTTAGAGAACGTCAACGTGACCATACCAAGCGGCAATATCACCGCCATCGTGGGGGCTAACGGCAGCGGAAAATCGACGCTTCTAAAGGCGCTCGCGCGTCTTATGCCGATAAGCGGCGAGGTAACACTGTTCGGGGAATCGGTCGGAGGAATGAAACGCCGGCATTTCGCCCGAAACGTGAGTCTCCTCGGCCAGGGCGCGGTTGCGCCGCCCGGTATCACCGTGGAGGAGCTTGTGGCGACCGGCCGTTATCCTCATCAACGCTGGTACCGGCAATGGAGCCGTGCAGACCAGCAACGGGTCGATCGTGCGCTTCAGGTAACCGAATGTGATGCGTTGCGCGACCGGTCGGTCGACACCCTCTCGGGCGGACAGAGACAGCGGGCGTGGCTCGCCCGCGCGCTCGCACAGGACACCGATATTCTCCTTCTCGACGAGCCGACAACGTTCTTAGATATCGCTCACCAGGTTGACATGCTCGACCTGATACGGGAGCTAAACCGCGAGGAAGGCCGCACGATTGTGATCGTAGTGCACGACCTGTGCCACGCCTGCCGGTATGCCGACCATCTTATCGCTGTGCAAGGCGGCACCGTCGTGGCCGGCGGCTCCCCACGCGAGATCATGTCCGAGGCATTCGTTCATAATGTGTTCACTCTCGATAGCCGCATTGTACCGGATCCGGTCACGCATTGCCCGCTGGTGGTACCCCACGGCCATGCGACGGCCCGGACGCGATCGGGTCAAACGCGCGAGACCGAGGCTTGAAATCGCAACCCCTCGTACCACTGCCTCATGAGCGCATCGGCGGCGCTGCGGTTCCCACACATCCGGTGATCGACGAGCGCGTCGCGGATTGTGCGGTTCACCGAAACCCCCATCGAAAGGCGGCCGCCGAGATATACGTGCGCACCTCGCTGCAACCATGAGATCAGCCGGTCGGATTGTTCATTGACTATATCGGTGACACGGCGCTTAGCTGTGGCGGAACCAACCGGCCGTGACTCCGCAATATCGAGCCGTTCGATCACACCTTCCCCCAGCAGCCGCTCGAGTTCGGGGCCATACAGGTGATTTCGCTCCCACGATCGCACCCCGTACATAACCCACAGCGGACCGCCGCGGTATCCGGCACGCAGCAACGACATAAGCCCTGCAATGCCCGCGCCGGTACATACCGCAATCAGGGGCACATCGGTACGACCGAGCGACTGAGGAAATTGCTGCATGTCAGGAAGCAAGTAGCCGGAAGCGGTGTCGCCCGGACGTAGCGACTCGAGATACGACGTGGCGCGTCCGCGCGCGGGGATCTGTTCGCCATGCGGCGTGATGAGCGTCTTATTGATCACGCTTACGGTAATACTCGCGCGGAAGCGGCCATCGGAAAGCCTCCGAAATTCGCTCATGGTGTAGGGCCGCAAGAAAATTCGGTCCTGTTGAGCGAGCAGCGTGCCGACGTCGCTGTCATGCTCAGCGGTTCCCGCCTGCGCGAGAAGCGAGCTGAGCGAAACGTGACGGTAATCGCCCGAAAACTCTTCGTTGCCCGGGGGATCGGCTAACCGCGCTTGACGCGCGAAGGCCGAATACCGCTCGGTGTGTGAGGAGTTGTGCGAGACAACATCATGGAGATTGTGTCGCTTGAGTACTGCATCCGACGCGACCTGGACCTCCACATGATCGCGCAACGCCTCGCCAAGCGACGTAGTAATAATTCGGCCGGGGAACACCTCGTTGCTGCTGGTTGCGATCCGCACCTGCCGGCTCGGCCGCTCGCCGAGTTGCGATAACACGGGTTCGACAAGCTGCGGACCGTTGTGCCAGCGCACCGCGAGAGCATCGTTGGGATACACTTCCGGAGCGTTTTCGCCTTCGAATGTTATTCGCAGCGTCTTGTGCTCGGGATCATCCGGGTCGAGCTGCTCGCGCTCCACGACGGTCATCTTTCGCATCCCGTCCTTAAGACAATCGTAATATCGCTTTTCACGGTAACGTGCCGCCTCTTCATGGTTCTGCGGCGCACTTGCGTGCCGTCGGCGTAACTGACGCTTATAGCGCCGCATTGCGCTCCGGTGGCCGCGGATCATACGACGCGTCTCGCTCCCGTTGATAGCTTGAATACGATTGTTGGTCATTGTAGCACCTTTTTTGCTGCCCTTTTAAAGTTAGTCTTGCCTATCTTATATCGGAGTGTCAACGAGAGCGCGAAGGCAATTCGATCCGCGGATACAAACGACAGCCCCCCGAACGCAACGCCACGCTTGCGCGTGCCCGCGCAGCACGCAGCGATTAGTTGTGCCTTTCGGGCGCGGGAATGGAACGCCCGGCGTCGCCGAAGGGCCTTTTCGGGTCGGCACGGAGGTGCTCGGCGATCAGAAACGCCATCTCGATACCCTGGACATAATTCAAACGCGGATCGCAGTAGGAGCGGTAATCACGGCTGAGATCGGCTTCAGTAAGGCCGATTGCGCCGCCGGTACACTCGGTGACCGGATCGCCTGTGATCTCGAAATGAACGCCTGCGAGAATACTGTCACACTGCTTATGGACGTCGAAGGTGGTATCGAGCTCTCGAAGCACCTCGTCGAAGTCCCTCGTCTTCACGTTCCCGTCGGTCTGCCGGGTATTTCCGTGCATAGGATCGCAGCACCAAGCAACCGGCATCCCGAGCTCGGCTATTCGCTCAACGAGAGGAGGAAGTGCATCGGCGACCCTGTCCGAGCCGAAGCGGGTTATGAGCAAAAGCTTTCCCGGCACACGGTCGGGGTTAAGCCGGTTCACGAGCTCTTCAACGTCGGCGGGAGTCGTCGAGGGACCGATTTTCACCCCGATTGGATTCTGAAGGCCGCGTGCGTATTCTACGTGTGCCTCGCCGACCGCGCGCGTGCGTTCACCGATCCACACCATATGGGCACTCAGGTTGTACCACGCACGCGTATCCGGGTCGAACCGCGTCAATGAGCTCTCGTAATCGAGGTGAAGCGCCTCGTGCGAGGTGAAAAAATCGACCGAACCGAGGCGATCGCGATTGAGGCCGCCGAAGCTCTCCATAAACTGAACCGCGTCGAGCACGCTTTCGAGTACTTCCCGATACTTTTTCCACTGCTCGGTGTGCTCTATTCCGTGTAGATTCCATGAGAAGGGATGATGAAGATCCGCGAAGCCGCCCGATATCATTGCCCGAATATAGTTGAGCGTTGTCGCGGCGTGAAAGTATCCCCGCTCGAGTCGCGATGGATCCGGTGTGCGTGCGGCCCTGCTGAGTTCGAAGGCGTGAACCGGGTCGCCTCGGTATGTCATTACCGGTCCGTCGGGACTATCTTCGTATTCCTCGCTTCGTGGCTTGAAGAACTGTCCTGCCATACGTCCGATGCGCACCACAGGACGACGGGCGGCGTGCGTCAGAATGACCGACATTTGAAGCAGCACCTTCAGCTTGTTCGTAATGTCTTCGGGGGTACAATCGATAAACCGCTCGACGCAGTCGCCTCCCTGAAGAAGAAATGCCCGGCCTTCGCTCGCGGCGGCTATTTCGGAGCGAAGACGTTCGACCTCGCCGGGAAACACCAGAGGCGGCAGGCGCGAGAGCGCCGCCAGCGATTCAGCAAGCCGCCGGGAATCGGGGTATTCGGGTTGGTGTCGCGCCGGTAGACCACGCCACCCGTCGATAGTCCATTCACGTTCCATAGGTCGCTTGTATTAGAACACTACTTCTGTCGTGCAAACCGTAGCGCCTTCAGGATAAAGTCCGGAAGCGGGCGCTTCTTATCCCGTTTTCGGAGGTCGAGATACCAGCCGATCTTCTTCAGCACTGGAATCCTGTTGGTCTCGACAAACTCGATCAGCGTTCCATCCGGATCCTCTATATACGCGAACTGTCCGTCGGCTTCTCCCATTTCGAACTCGGGATCGCTTTCGGCCGTAAAAGGATGCCCACCGCGTACGCACGCTTCGCGAGCCTCCTGCATGGAGGTAACGTCGAAACAAATATGGATAAACCCAAGGTCGCCCCACCATCGACCTTCAAAAATCTTTGAAGGCTTGAAATCAAGCGAGGACACGAGCTCGATCTCGCCGCGCCCGAGCAAGCGGGAAAACGCACCGTTTCGCGCTCCGTGAGAAGTCAGCAGCACTCGGCGGACCCGACCCGCTCCACCGGGAAGAGGATCGAGATCCGAAAACTGCCCTTCAGTATCGTAGACAACCGTCTCGTAGCCGAGAAGATCACGGTAGAAAGACAGCGCGGTTTCCATATCCGACACTCCGATAAGCGCGCCGATCACGCCACCGGTGGAGTACCGTCGCGCTTTCGCAAACCAGCTGTCGAAATCGGTAACCTGCCACAGATTACCGCCGGGGTCGGATACAAAGAAGTGCGCCCGGCCCGCCGGATCGTGCCGGATATCTCCCGCGGACGCAAGTCCCGAATCGATCAAATGGCGACGGGTCTGCGCAACGTCGCGGGACTTGATCTTACCGGCGTTGATACCGAGGTCGCCGAGCCGCACGTTGAACGACGCGGGAACGGGCTCGCGTTCTTTCAGCTGCCAGATCTCGGCGCCGGCACCTCCGTTAAGGTTAAGAGCCAGCACTGCATGCCGACGGACCGGCTGATTTCCCGTGTATGCGAGCATCTGCTCTGCGACTCCCTCCGAATTGAGGATCGGTACATCGAAGCCGAAGGCATGCCGATACCAGGTCCATGCCTCCTCGGCGTCGGGGACTCCCACGCCGATCTGCTGTATTCCGCTTATATGCTGGTTCATACGTTTCTCCCTATTGTGGCTTCACCTTACGCGCAATGTAGAAAAATAGCGAGGGAACCCACTTGTGAAACCACAGCATAATGAGTTCGCTCCCTCCTACGTGTACTGTGCGTCTGTTCCGCTTCAATCCTTTCAGAATTTTCCGCGCACATCGGTCGACAGGCAGACCGCGTGCCTGCCCCGGCGAGCGCTCGCCGTACTGCCTACCGTCGCCGCTCAGCGCGTGCAGCGATATATCGGTCTTTATGCGTCCCGGGGAGACAATGGAAACACCGACCCCGCTGCCGTGGAGTTCAATTGACAATGTTTCAAAAAAGCCCTGAAGCGCGTGCTTCGATGCGGAATAGGCCGAGCGCAACGGAAACCCGAACAGCCCTGCGATGCTCGAAATGACCGCGATCCGGCCACTGCCGGACTCGATCATTGACGGAAGAACGGCCTTGGTCAGCGCGACGGTACCGAAGAAATTAACCTCCATAATGCGTCGATCCACCGCAAGGTCGGTTTCAAGCGCGAGCGAACGCTGACTGACTCCGGCGCAATTCACGAGTAGATCTATGCCACCGGTTTTCTCCAGGGTGCGATCGGCAATGCGCGGTATTTCATCAACTTTTTCAAGGTCGATAGGAACAATCTCGCACCAGTCGGTACGCGTAAGGCACGTGTCACGAACGCGCTCCAAAGAGGCCCTGCTCCTCGCCGAGAGTACAAGATGCGCCCGTTCTCGTGCGAACGCGAGTGCCAGGGCCTCACCGATTCCCGATGACGCGCCGGTTATCCAGATAACCCGGTTAGCGTACGTCATAGCGTCCCACCATAGAATCGAATCACTCACGGCTTCAATACCGGATCGCCCGCGGCGCGTCGACGACGACAAAACAATCAATGCGATGTAGCGTGTATTGTCATACTATCGCGATCGATAGTACCTTCCCCTCGTTCTGGTATCCGGATATTCGTTTAGATCACGGCGCTCGGGGGATGCTAATGCCGAACTCGCATACACTGTTTTGTCACGCCTCCGGAAAGTTTATCGAAGACAACGGTACGCTGCTCCGGAATCCCGAGGCACCTTCCGATGCGCTTCTGACAAGCCACTTCGAACACCGCAGGTTCTCTCCGGGACCGCCGGCGCTGGATTTCTACCGTTTCGATTTCTGGTTGCCGGTCACGCGTCGTCTCGCTGGTTCACACGCACCGATAACGTACAAGAGCAAAAAGCTCGCGCAATATCTGGGACTTTCGAACCTGTATGTAACGTTCAGCGGATATTGGCCCGAACGCGGCATTGAGATGCTTACAGGCACCTTTAAAGAGTGCGAGGCGTTCTCGGTCTGCGCCCGGCTTCCAGAGAACGCCGGCACGCTGGTGGTGGCAAGTGCAGGTAATACGGCGCGCGCGTTCGCTCATGTGTGTTCGCGCAATCATCTGCCGCTGCTTCTGGTAATTCCCGAGGCCAATCTGGAAGCTCTTTGGCAACCGGAACCACTGCACCCGTGTGTACGCGTTGTGGCAGTCGGAGGTGACTCCGATTACGCGGACGCGATTCGGGTTGCCGAAGAGATCGCTTCGCTGCCTGGATTCCTGCCCGAAGGCGGGGCTCGAAACGTGGCGAGGAGGGACGGAATGGCCACAACCGTTCTCAGCGCAGTCGAGCGAATAGGACGCATACCGGATTACTATTTTCAGGCGGTAGGCAGCGGAACCGGCGCAATAGCCGCGATGGAAGCAAACGAACGGCTTATCCGCGACGGGCGCTACGGAGATCACTACATGAAACTCGTCGTCAGTCAGAACGCCCCGTTTCAGCCGATTTTCGATTCCTGGCGCGCAGGTACCCGTGAGCTCGTCGGCTACGAGGAAGAAGACGCCAAGCGACGCATTCGAGGACTGCACGCACGCGTACTTGCGAATCGTAACGCGCCGTATTCGGTTCGAGGTGGGCTGTACGACGCGCTTCGCCGCGCATCCGGAGATGTTCTTGTCTGCGACAACGAATCAGCTCGCAACGCCGGCGCTCTTTTTACCGAACTCGAGGAAATTGACCCCTCGCCGGCGGCTTCCGTCGCGATCGCAAGCCTCATACAGGCTGTCGAAGCCGGGTCTGTTGCCCGGGATGCGGTGATTATGCTTAATATCACCGGTGGTGGTTTCGCCGGGCTTGAGAGACGACGCAACCGGGTTCAGGTTGAGCCTGATATAGTGTTGGGTCCGAACGAAACACGGCCGGACATTATTGCCGAGCGGTTCGGACACAAGGATGCTTTAACGAACGCTTAGCGCATTTCCGTCAGGCAAAAAAAGCCTTACGGATATCTTTGGGGGAGAACGAATGACCGATCTTTTTGCAAAGTGTAATAACGATTCCGGCTACTTCGGGAAACAGCGT
>JBKGYS010000126.1:0-7053 GCA_046545955.1 Spirochaetales bacterium
TACAAGGGCAAACGTAAGTACGAGCTGGCCGGCCGTAATCCAGCTTACAGCTGATCCCATGCGTCGCAGCTTGGCCCATCGCAATTCGCTGCCGAGCGTGAAGGTTATGACCCCGAGAGCAACCTCCGTTATTACGGCCAGATCGTCGGACGCGCTATCGCCGACGACCGCGAGGCCTTCGCCTCCCATAATCAGGCCGGCGAGAAGGAATCCGGTTATTTCGGGAAGGTTCACCATAGCCGCGACCCTTCCCAGAAAGTAGCCGCCGAGCATCATAGCGCCGATGCCGAAAAGCGGGTGCACTTGGAGGAAGTTAACCAAGCCTGCGTTTTCGATGAGATTCACGGGACGGCAGTATGATGCGTACCCACTGTCAATTGCAATGGATTTATTGTGGCAATAGTATGGCGGGTATGAAGTCGGGGATCGACCGCTCCGGTATGCGCGAATCCGCCATAGCGCTTTTCGTTTGTATGGCAGCGGTTTTCACAATGAGTGCTGATTCGGCAGTCGCCGCTCCATCGCTTGCGATCGGGGCTCGCCGCAGCGCCGTTTTATTCGAGCAGGACGGACTGGAGTTCGAACAGCGAAGCGCAGCCCCCAATGTTCGCCTTGGATGGACGTTTTCACCGCTTTCCACGGTCGGCTTCGTCGGCGAGAGCGAGGTGGAGCACACCGTGAACGTGCTTCCTCTTGCCTCGCTTTCAGTCGGCGGTATCGGTCGGCCCCGGTTGCGGCAGGGTAACGCCGGCGAGCAGCGTGTTCCGCGCGACGGGGTTCCGCTGGGAGTCGACCTGGTGGGCTTCGTCGGCACGGCGATCGAGTGGCAACGAGACCCGCTCGGTGTTAGCGTAAGCGTCGGGCCGGCCGCGTCGGCGGAGGGATATCTTCGGGCTAAAGGATCCTTAAGCGCCGTTGCGAGCTACTACGCCGCCGGCGGACTCGTACGCGGCGAATTGCAGTTGAAAGCGGGCGAATTGGCGTCGCCGTTTATCGGACTGGAAGCCGCCGGTCTGCCGTTCGGTGGAGTTCGGGGAACGCTTCGCAGTCTCGACACCGCGTCGCATTCTGGAGTGGATATCGGGGTACGCCTGACGCTGTGAAGCAAGCGTGTTTCAGGAGCAATCCGGACATTTCTTGCCTGGGATTACTCCATTCCACGCTCGATCGCCGAAACAATGTAGGGCCGTAGCGAACTCACGGAGATGATATCGTCAATGCTCCCGACCGATTGCGCCCTTTCTACCGAGTGAATTCGGTCGAATCGCGCTGCGAGCTCGCTCTGTTTTTCCCCGTGTACGTCATGGTAAACAGCATCGTAATCGGCTTGCGTAAAGCCACTGTCCGCTTCGAGGCGCTTCCTCGCTTCGGCAACGCGCTCATCCGCGGCGGCCTGCTTACGCACAACACCGGGAAAGACGACCGCGGCAGCGGGCGCTCCCCCGATCACCGATGCGTAAGAGTCCTCGATCGCCGCTGATTTCAGCATACTGTTAAGCCGCTTCGAGAATACGACATACGCCCCGCCGTGATAGCGGGCGACAACAACGAAGATTACCGGGCCATCGAAGTTGACGATAGCCCGCCCGATCTCGGCGCCGTACTCGAGCTGAAGCTTCCGAAGGCTCTCCGGCGACCCATCGAAGCCACTCAGGTTCGCCAGTATCACCGCCGGAACACGGCCGCTGAACGCATTGAGTCCACGCGCGATTTTCTTGCTGCTCACCGGGAATAGCGTGCCACCACTCCAGCTCTCCGGTCCGTCGTGGGGCACTTCGCCTATCCGGGAAAGCGCCCGGCTCTCGATGCCGATGAGTCCTGCCGCGTATCCGCCGATACGCGACTCCCAGACGATCGCGGTTTCCGCGTCGCGCATATTGCGCCAGCGTTCGAGAAACGGCTGGTCGCGGTCGACTACCGCGCGCATCAGCTGGCGCATATCGAACGGCTTCTTTCGCTCGGGGTTGAGGCGCTGGGAAAAAATGTCGCCGATGGTCGTGAATCCCTGTCCGAACGCATCGGTGTATCGCTCTACAGCCACGTCGCGTTCGGTCGGATCGCTGCTCTCGCGCCGCTCGGGGAACCTTCGACCGGGCTTTACCCAGGTAAGGTCGTAATGACGGAACAGCACCTCGTAGGCCTCGTTAAGGTCGCGAACGCGGATCTGGGCCTGGCCGTTCGGCTCCATGACGCGTTCGACGCCGCCTATACCTATGTTGTCCTCCGCGCTGACGCTACCGGAGAAATCGAGCGCCTTTTTCCCCGTAAGAAGCATCGCCGCGTGTTCGGTCATTATCAGAAGGCCACGGGTATGCATGAGCATGGTCGCCTCGGCGTTCCAGTAGCTCTGCGCACCCACGTTGATTCCGCTTACGATTATGTTTATCTCACCCCCATTCTGGGTGAACTCGACAATCCGCTTCAGCGTCGCGGCGGTCCAGTCGAGGTTCTCCGTTCCGCTTTCCATGTCAATGCGTGCGCCCGCGGAAACCGGAAGCCACTCGACCGGTAAGTCGCGGTCGGCTGCAAGGTCGAGCGCGGCGTTAACGCGCCGACACTCCGCCTCGGCGAGCGAGCCCATATCGCCGGTGGTATCGCTGAGGATAATCACGCGCGAGAGACCTTCCGGGAACCCGGGACGGTAACTGCGAATTATCCCGAACACTATGTTCGAGCTCGACTGTCCCGACGGCCTGCCTTTCACGGAGATATACGCGTTTGCGCCTTCGGAAACATCAATATCAAACTCTTCAAATTCCCCCTTCGGGAATCGCTCGTTCACCTGAACGCCGGTACGGGTGATGAGCTTAATGAGTTCGTATGGGTAGATAGTACCCCGTTGGCGCGCTCTGACAACGCGCGCGGTGTAGTCGTCCATCGGCTGCATCGGCTCGAGCGACGGAGCGCGTCCGCGAAGCGAAAACCCTGTGCCGGAAATCTGCTCGAAAAGAAGCTCGATTTCCTCCGGTTGTCCGGTTTTCGGATTGATGCGGCGGCTGTAGGCGACTATCTTCTCAAGCCCGAGATCGGCGGTGCGGGGCGCGAGCAGTTCGGCGTATTCGCTTACATCGTCGAGCGCAACATTCAGTACGCTTCGAATGTGAATAACAATGCGGTTCCATTGCAGCCGTCGACGCCGCTTCGCCTGTTCGGCGCGCATCGCGTAGACCGCCTCCATGAATACATTTTCGAAGGCGACCATCCGCCGGATGCCTCCGTCCGCGTCGCGCTCGAAGCGACTCGTCGGCACCTCGACGAGCGCGACGAACCGCTCATCGCGGCTGTTTTCGTAGCTTTGCGCTTCGAGCAGCGTAACGAACTCGCTCGCGTACGCGACTTTTGTGCGGAAGTGCTTGAGCCTGTGCGCGCGCAGCTCCCGGTAGCGAAGCGGATTAAACGGCCCACGAAGCGGATCGATATACATCGGCGCAGTCTCTGCGGAGGCGTGGCCGTGCTCGTTCGAGTGCCTGAGCGTGCGGTACGTGGTACCGCCGGATTCCATGATTCCAACCGATACCCATGCGACCGGCAGATCGCAGGCAGTCAGGCCCTCGAACAGCCGCGAGGCGGCCTCGCTGAGCGAGCCCAACGGTCCGCTTCCGTGCGCAGTCGGGGAGACTGCGTGACGGTCGCGCTCCGTGTGATCGACGCGCTCGCGCCCATCGCAGAGAACGACGCACTCGAGCCGGTGATGCACGCCGGTTACGCCGGTAATCTGTCGGGAGGCATCGTCCGCGTGTTCGGATAGGGTCGACTCGGCGGCGTGACGAACCGCCTCGGCGATCGTGTTCGCCCCGTGACTGCCAGTTGCTACTACCACGGTCATGTGCTCGCCGTCAGGATCGTGGGAGTGAACGAGCGCCCATGGAGCGGTCTCGCCGGCGTGCGTTTCCACATGTCGAATTTCGCGGTCGCGGTTAAAGCGTCGGGCGAGCATTTCAAGCGCGATCGCGCGTCGAGTTCCGGTTTCCGAAAACAGCGTATCAAACAGATCGGCGTTTATCGTGTGACCGCTGTCGATAACCCTGTGCATGATGGACTCGGCGTCGCCGCTTCGCCCGCCGGCGCGCGTTACAAGGTCTATCGCACGGTGAATCTGACTTCGTTTCTCCTCGCGCAATCCGGCAAGCACATCCTGGTCTACGAGCCTGTAGCGAGCGTGAATCGCGCTGTCGCTGAGCGCCTGGGCATCCGGCCCGGAAAGCCGTGTAATCTCATCGAGCAGCTGCGCGAGTTCCTCCCGGCGCTCCTCGTCCACATCGATCTGTTCGAGCGCGAAAATCGCCTGGCGCAGCATTTCGCGCGTTGCGGCCTTGTTCGCGCGGGCGCGGTACAGGCGCAGCAGCATGCTCATTTCGCGTTCGAGACCGGCGAACTCATCCCGCGCGTAGTGTTGCTGTACGCGCGAAAGGCTGTCGAGAAAGCTCTGCGGCATGCCTTTTTCCCGGTCGACGCTGCGCCGGTAGTAGTGAATCAGCAGCTCGGCGAAACTCGCCTCTCTCGCGAAGCCCTCGACCGTCGCCTTTTCATTGCTGAATATCCATCCGATCGACGCGTAGATCTCGAGCGCATCGAGGATAAGGTCAGCCGGATCGCAGACGGGTTTTAAGGTTGATGGTTTTCTCAGCGTTCGCGAGAAGCGCGTGACGGTGTCCTCCGCGTAATCGTAGCCGAGAAACGCGGCGCGAAACTCGCGTACCAGCGCCTGCGTTTCGTCCGCCGCACTGAAGCGGGTAAAATCAATCCGTTCCCCCGGTTCCGGACTTTTCTCCTGCTTGCCTGCGGCAGCCTCTATTTGAATAAGCTCCTGGCCGGCTGCAACCTGCTGACCCGTTTTTACGCCGATCGCCTGTACCGTGCCGTCCTCCGGCGCCTCCACGACCATCTCCATTTTCATGGCTTCGAGCGTCACAACAACGTCGCCGCGCGAGACGTACTGTCCCGGTTCGACCGATACCCCGAGTACAATCGATGGGCTCGGGGCTTTAATGGAACCGCTCGATTCGATTTCGAGGATATACGGCTGGCCGTCGACCTCACACTGAATCGTATCACCCCGCTCGACCGTCTGGATGTTATAGCGCTTGGTCTGAGTCTTAAGAAGTGCCTCCTGCTCGCGCCGAAGATAGGTGACATGCTGGACGGTATTACCTACGATCACGTGGTATTCGTTGTCGCCGAGCGAGCGAACGAGGACCTCGTAAGCGACCCCCCGATACCGCAGGTACGCCACGTGTCCGTGTCCGGCGCGTACCTCGCGTGGAGACCCGGAGGTGGACAGCTGCTGTGTGAAGTTCGCGAGCTCCTCGGCGGTCGTGCGCAGATACTGCTCTATGGCGATCGAGACAAAGGCAACCGGCGCGTCCGGACCATCGCGAAGCTCGCTTCGCTCGGCAAGCAGCGCTTCCACGAACCGGGTATGAACCGGACCCGAACGCACGCGTTCGTTCGCAAGCAACGCAAGCAAAAAGCTTCGATTGGTCGTGCCTCCCTCGATACGAATGCGCAGCTCACGGAGTGCCCGCTCGAGCCGTGCGAGGGCGGCGGTGCGGCTCGGGCCGTACGCGATAATCTTCGCCACCATGGAGTCGAAAAGGCTCGGAATGGTACTTCCCTGTTCGATTCCCGAATCGACGCGAATTCCCGGACCGGACGGTATTTTGAAGCTTGCCACGTACCCGGGTGAAGGGGTGAACTCGCGGTCCGGATCCTCGGCGTTGAGGCGGGCTTCGACGACGTGACCCGACGGACTCGCCTTGGTATCGCTGAGACGCTCTGCGAAGGCGACATCGATCTGACCCTTCACGAGATCTATACCGTAGAGAAGTTCGGTTATCGGGTGTTCAACCTGCAGCCGAGTGTTTACCTCCATGAAATAGAATTCGCTGCGATCGAGATCGTAAAGAAACTCCACCGTGCCGGCGCCCTCGTACTCGGCGCCCGCGAGAAGACGGCTCGCGGCTGCCTCCATTTCCTCCACAAGACCGTCGGGGACACTCGGCGGCGGGGTTTCTTCGATAATTTTCTGATTCTTTCGCTGAATCGAGCAGTCGCGAACGCCGAACGTTTTGACCGTTCCGTGCCGGTCGGCGAGGCACTGAACCTCGAGGTGACGGCCTCGCTCGACAAGCCGTTCGATGAACAGGATGTCGTCTCCGGTAATGCGGATTGTCTCGTCACGCGCCGAAATAAACTGCGACTCGAGCTCGCCTGGTGTTCGTACAAAGCGGATACCCCGGCCACCTCCGGCGTGTGCTGCTTTGAGAATGCAGGGGTACTCGACCGAACGTGCGATCTCGTGCGCCTGCTCGACCGAGCGAACCGCACCTTTGCTCCAGGGAAGGATCGGAACGTTGTTTTTCTCGGCAATATCTTTGGCCTGGATCTTGTCGCCGAGCGCTGCCATTGAGCCGCTTCCCGGACCGAGAAAGCAGATGCCCTCGCTCTCGAGTTTCTCGACGAAATCCGCATCCTCGCTTACAAATCCCCAGCCGGCCCATACCGCGTCACAACCCTGATCAGAAATTGCCCGAACGAGAAGTCCATGATCGAGGTACGGACTCACCACGTCGGTATTCACTCGATCGTACGAGGAAAAAGGCACCGCGTAATCGGCTTCTTTCGTAAAAAGGGCTTCGCTTTCCTGCTCAACGAAAAACGCGACGGTGGTAAGCGACGTACTATGCTCAGCGTTGTACTCTTTCGCTGCACGGATGAATCGAACCGCGGCCTCTCCGCGATTGACAATGGCTATGGTGGAATCCGGTCGAAGGGTTGGAATGGCCGTCTTGCTCACGGGAGTAATCTCCTTTTGCCCGAAGGCGTTGTCTCGAACTGGTCGATCGCGTTCGCCCGAAGCCGCCATGGTTTCCCGGACCGCTCGGATTTCCAAGATATTCGGCCGCGGACCGAACCGGACCGAGCGTATGATGAGCAAAGCGGGGCGGTCAAGGCGGACGGCGAACCGGTCTTCCCGCACTCCTTGCTTACTGTCCACTACCGTGGTGTGTTTTTTCGGTAATACCCGGCAATCACCCCGGAGCACTCGCGCGT
>JBKGYS010000127.1:0-7031 GCA_046545955.1 Spirochaetales bacterium
GGATCGACGTAAATAATATCGTATGCCTCGCTACCTCGCTTTACGTACCGCTCTACCGGAAGGAACAGGACTTCTACAGTTTCTTTCGCCAGGCTGATGTTTTCCCTCAGCACCTTCTCGTTGCGTCGATCCCGCTCAATGGTAACCACTCGTTCGGCGTCGCGGCTGGCCGCTTCGAGCGCCACCGCGCCTGAGCCGCCGAACAGGTCGAGAAAGCGCACACCTTCCAACGGTCCCAGCATACCGAAAATGCTCTCGCGCATTCGGTCCATTGTCGGGCGGACCGTTCCGGGCGGCATACGCAGCCTTCGACCTCTAAGCGTTCCCCCGGTTATTCTCATAGTGCTCCCTGCAGTCGGCTGTCAGCCGTCAATCATGGCCCGGGAGAATGCGTTCAGTCCAGCCCGAAGCGTTTGATGGACCGGTTGAATCAGGCCGGCGTCCTGCTCGACCAGCCGTTCAGCTGTCGCGCGCGCCTGTTTAAGCAGATCAAAATCGCTTGCGAGATCGGCAATATGCAGTTTCACGTAGCCGGACTGCCGGGTACCGGCCACGTTACCGGGTCCCCTGATCCGGAGATCTTCCTCGGCAATTTCGAACCCATCGGTGGTGCGATGCATTACGCGCATTCGTTCTTTTCCCGCGTCGGTAAGCGGGTCTGAATAGACGAGAAAGCAGTAACTCTGTTTCTCGCTTCGCCCGACGCGGCCGCGAAGCTGGTGCAGCGCCGAAAGACCGAACCGCTCGGCGTGCTCGATGACCATACAGGTTGCGTTGGAGACATCAACACCGACCTCGACCACACTCGTCGCTACCAGAATGTCGAGATCACCGCGAGCGAATGCCGCCATAGTCGCCGCTTTCTCTTCGTCGTTGAGTCGCGAGTGCACCAGTCCGACGCGCGCTTCGGGAAACACACGCTCGGCGAGCTCATCGCGCATTGCCGTGGCGTCGCGGATGTCGCTCTTGCTGCCCTCTTCGATAAGAGGGTATACGAAGTACGCTTGGTGGCCCCGCTCAAGCTCCGCGGCGACGCTTCTGTATACCTTCCGTTCATTTCCGTGGCGGGCAAGGTGGGTGATAACCGGCTTGCGACCCGGTGGAAGCGTTCGAATCGTGGAAATATCGAGATCACCGAACAGGCCTAACGCGAGCGTTCTCGGAATCGGGGTTGCGGTGGTGACAAGCACATCGGTCTTTTCGCCTTTTGCCTCGAGCGCCGCCCGCTGCAGCACGCCGAAGCGCTGCTGTTCGTCGATAATGGCGAGTTTCAGACGGGAAAATCGAACTTCCTCGTTGAACAACGCGTGCGTTCCAACAAGAAGGTCCACGTCGCCGCGCGCGACCGACTCGAGAAGCGGTGCGCGTTTCGCCTTCACCAACGAGCCGGTGAAGAACGCGGTGCGAACTCCGACAGGTTCGAGAAATCGAGCCGCGTTATCGGCGTGCTGTCGGGCAAGCAGCGCCGTCGGCGCCATGAGCGCCACTTGATAGCCCGCTTCAATGCAGCTTACCGCCGAGAGCAGCGCAACCATTGTTTTGCCGCTGCCGACATCGCCCTGTAGCATGCGATGCATGGGATGAGAGGACTCCATGTCGGCGTGGATCTCCTCGACGGTTCGCTTCTGATCGTCGGTCAGCGTGAACGAAAGCGCTCTCGTAAGCGCCTTGCGTTTCCCGACCGGGAGCGGAGTGGTCGAACGCGATTGCGCTCTTCGGAGCGCTGCGGCTCGGACAATTCGAAGCTGCAGAAGGAGAAACTCCTCGTGAGCGAGGGCCTGCCGCGCCTTCGAGGCGATCTCGGGATACGAGGGGAAATGCAGCGCGGCGATCGCGGTCGCGGTGTCGAACTCGTGCAGTCGTACCGACTCGGGAAGGGTGGCGACGAGGTTCTTCCCGTAGTGGGCGATCGCCGTCGCCGCGAGGGTCCGCATTCCACCCTGCGTGAGCGATCCGGACAGGGGGTAGACCGGGAGAATACGGTCGAATGCGCCGAGCGAGCGACCCGGCGACGGAGGATCGGCGAGGACCTCGGGTTCCGGCCCTGGGGATACGTGCCGGCTCGCGTTCTCCGCCGGCGGCGGAACCGGCTCGAAGTCGAAGCTGCTTGCCTGGAGTTCCCCGTATCGCAACGTTACGGGAGCATACAGGCGAATCCACTGCCCGGGCGGCAGCCTGGACGAAAGAAAATTGCGCCCGAAGCACGCAAGTGAGGCCGGAATACCGGAGGAATCCTCGAGAATAACTTTAAGCGTGGGTTGTCCCTTGCGCCCGCCGATATAATCGTGCGCGACGACCTTGGCGGTTGTATTTACGGCAACCGGTTCGCTCCCGCTTGCGCTCGATGAGAGTAACCGCATTGCCCTCGCAAAATCCACGATGGTGCGGCGGTCCTCGTAACTCCTCGGGGCGAGGAGCAGCAGATCACGGACAGTGGTAACGCCGAGACGGGCGAGATCCCGCGATTTCGCGCCGCCGACGCCGCGGAGCCTGCTTACCGGTTCGTCGAGTTCCCAGAGTGTCACCGAAGCCTCGTAGCGACGCTTGGCGCGCGGCCGGTGGCGTGTTCCCCGCGCGCGCCGGCCGGGGTTACGAGCGGGGTGGGCCGGTGTAGACCCGGCTCGCATCGTGGCATTAAGGATGCGCCGAATCGGAGCGTCGAGGGGGTGGGGAAAACCATCAACCTCAAAGTCTTAAATGGGAATTCGCTGCAGGAGTAACGCGAGCGCGTTTCCGCCGATGTTAAGAGCGAGCACCGTAACAATGCCGAACCCGATCATAATGAGTAGCGCGTTGCGATACGTGAAAAACCGGTCGCGCGCGAGTTTGGCGACAACCTTGTAGGTTACCGGCTGCAGCAGCTGGTCGAGGGTCATCCAGATTCGGCGGTCACCTCGCGCTCCCATGGTTATTGCGACGGCCCTGACAGCCATTATGATCGTGAAGAGTCCCGCGATAAAGGCGGCGGCAGAGACTATCTGCGCGACGATAAGCGAGAGCACCATGCCGAGCGTGACCGTGCCGGCGGTCGCAAGCGCGTTGAACACAAAGGATGCAACGCTCAAGGTAATTATGGCGAGGATCGGCGAGAGGTCGACGTATCCCACCCGAAGAAACTGCGCCCGCCTGAAGAAATTAAGGTAGGGGTCGGTTGCCGCGCGTAGATAGTATTGCGCGCGACCGAAGTCGGAGCCGGGAAACCAGCTCATGAGAATTCTGAATACAATTACGAACATGTACAGGGTGATCAGCGAGCTGATCACGCCGAAAAGGGTACTCATTTGAGTTACCTCCGTTAGATTGATGCTTCGTCGCTCCCGGCGGCGTGCGCACGGCCCAGGGCGAGGTCATCGTTGCTCCCGGCGGCCGGAGAGCCGCCCCGCGTGTCGTCATCGTCGCTCCCGGCGGCCGGAGAGCCGCCCAAGGTTCCGAGTGCCGCCTTCCACACGCCGCGGACTACCGGAATATCCTGGATACGATCAAGGGTCGTTGCTTTCGATGAGATCGTCAACTGCGTAGATGCCTTTACGATCCGGTCGCTGCCTTCCGGTTGCCCGAGATGCAGGAAGACCGGACAGGGGCCGTGATGGTCTATGAGCACGCTTCGCAGATCGCACAACGTCTCTTCGGTTGCATCCCGTTCGGACAGCGCGATATGAATCTCGCTCACGCCCCGGTCGGGGAGTTCTCGAGGTGGTCGAACGCGGGTAACAACGAGCTGCGGGCGCTCGCGGCGAAAGTCGATCGTGCCGAAGAATCCCAGTATTTCGCTGGATTTGAGACGCTCGCGTTCGGTTTCGAGCGCTTCGCTGAACAGCACGATCTCGCAACTTCCCGAATAGTCCTCGACCATGCCGAATGCCATGTGGGACCCTCGTCTGGTTACGATCGTTCGCACATCCTTCAGAAGGCCGACAATGAGCTGCTCAGAGTCCTGTTCGCAGGAGCCCAGATCGGCGCAGGCAACCGTTGCCGAGCGTTCCCACTGGTCCGAGTAGTCGTCGAGCGGATGCCCCGAGGCGTAGAACCCGAGTGCCTCGCGTTCGTAGGCAAGCCGTTCGCCGGCGGTCCATTCTTCGACCGGCTCGAGTTCGAAGGTACGAACGTCTTCTTCCGCGCAGTCGTCGAACAGCGATGCCTGTCCACTCAGGCGATTCTCGCGCTCGCTCGCTGCGAACCCTATTGCCCGGTCGAGATTAGAGAGTAACGATTTTCGCCGCCGGTCGATGGAATCGAATACGCCGACGCTAATGAGAACTTCGACGACTTTGCGATTAACCGTTCGCATGTCCACGCGACTGAGAAAGTCGGTAATGCTCTCGAAGGCCCCCCCGGAAGCCCGTTCAGCGAGAATAGCCTCGACCGCTGTGGCTCCCACGCCTTTTATGCCTACGAGACCGAATCGGATTTCTCCGTCGACGACCGTGAAGTATTTATCGCTGGTATTTACGTCGGGAGGCGATACGGTTATACCCATCTCGCGCGTTTCTTCGAGGTACTCGGCGAACTTGTCGGGGGTGTTAATCTCGTTTGTGAGGTTGGCCGCCATAAACTCGGCGGGATAGTTTGCTTTCAGATAGGCCGTCTTATACGCGACGACCGAATACGCCGCGGCGTGGCTCTTGTTGAAGCCGTAGCCGGCGAACGGTTCGAGAAGGGTAAAGATCTCTTCAGCTTTCGCCCGGGAAATACCGCGCTCCTCCGCGCCGTTGAGGAAATCGACCTTCATGCGGGCCATTTCCTTCTCCTTCTTCTTGCCCATGGCTCGTCGCAGAATATCCGCTTGCCCAAGGCTGAAGCCGGCTATGATCCGCACGATCTGCATGACCTGTTCCTGATAAACGATGACCCCGTAGGTCTCTTCGAGCTCTTCCTTGAGTTTTTCGTGGGGATAGCGGATCTTGCTGCGGTCGAACTTTCCCTCGATGAACTGCGGAATGTTTTCCATCGGCCCCGGGCGGTAAAGCGCGTTCAAGGCGATGAGATCGCTGATGCTTTCCGGCCGGGCGCGGGTGAGGATGTCGCGCATGCCGCCGCTTTCAAACTGGAATACACACGCGCTTTTGCCCTCGCCGAGCATACGAAAAGTCGCGGGGTCGACCGTGGAAACCTTTTCGATATCGAACTCAGGCGTGTGTTTGCGAATAAGTTTCTCCGTATTCCGGATAAGGGTAAGCGTCTTCAACCCGAGAAAGTCCATCTTTACGAGCCCGCACGGCTCTATCTGATCCATGGTGTATTGGGTCGATATACTTCCGGTTCGCGAATCGAGGTAGAGCGGAACGTACTCGGTGAGCTCGTCTTTACCGATGACGATCCCCGCCGCATGAGTCGATGCGTGTCGGTGCAGCCCCTCGAGTTTAAGCGCGGTATCTATCAGTTCCCGGTAGATTCCGCCGGAGTCGTACACCTTCTTGAGCTCCGGCTCGTGCTCGAGCGCACCGCTCAAGGTCGTCTTCGGTCCTCCGGGGATAAGTTTTGAAATCCTGTCACCGTCGGCCGGTGTAAGCCCGAGTGCGCGCGCCACATCGCGAATCGCCGCTTTTGCCTTTAGCGTGCCGAAGGTAATGATCTGGCCGACTCGGTCGGTGCCGTACTTCCGCGTAACGTAGTCTATAACCTCGCCGCGCCGCTCGAAACAGAAGTCGATGTCGAAGTCCGGCATACTGACGCGGTCGGGGTTCAGAAAACGCTCGAACAGCAATCCGTACGAAAGCGGGTCAATGTCGGTGATTTCGAGTGCGAACGCAACGATGCTTCCGGCGCCCGAGCCGCGTCCCGGCCCGACCGGAATATCGTGGTCGCGGGCGTAGCGAATAAAATCCCAAACAATGAGAAAATAACCGGTATAGTCCATCCCGATAATCGTGTTCAGCTCGAACTCGGTGCGTTCCCTGATTTCCTCGGTAATATCGCTGTACCGGGCATGGATTCCTTCCCATGTCAGATGCCGGAGGTATGCCTCGGGCCCTTCGAACTCCGCGGGAACGTCGTAGACCGGTAGAAGTGGCCCGGGTTGGGGTATCTCAACGGTGCACGAATCGGCGATCCGTGCGGTATTGGCGAATGCATCGTTTACCGCTTCCTCGGGTATGCCTTGATCCGCGGATACCGACGTAAATGCACGCTTCATCTCCTCCCGGTCCTTGAGGAAGTATTCGGCGCCGCGCATTCGCGGACGGTTGCTATCGTGTTTGCCGGTTCCCGAGCCTATGCACAGGAGAATGTCGTGTGCGTTTGCGTCGTCTCGCCGTACATAGTGGCACTCGTTACCGGCGACGAGCGGTATATCCAGCTCCCGGGCCATACTGACAAGCTGCGCGTTCACAGTGCGCTGCTCGGGAAGGCCGTGGTCGGTGAGCTCGAGGAAAAAGCCGTCGGGGCCGAACATCTCACGATACCGCGCCGCACGGCGGCGGGCATCGTCGACCCGGTTATTGAGAATAAGCGTCGGAATGTCGCCGGCGAGCCCCCCGCTCAGGCAGATAAGGTCGGTGGAGTACTGCTCGAGAAGCTCGTCGTCGACTCGAGGCTTGTAATAGAAGCCTTCGGTGAAACTCTTCGAGGAAATCGCCATGAGGTTGCGATACCCGGTATTCGATTTTGCGATGAGTATTATTCGCGCGTAGCGGCCCCGGCGGTCGCTCGATTCGCGGGCGTGGCGCGACCCCTGTGCAAGGTGCACTTCGGTTCCCACAATCGGTTTGATTCCGGCGTCACGGCAGGCTTGATAGAACTCGAGCGCGCCGAACATGTTGCCGAGGTCGCTGATCCCGAGTGCGTGCATGCCAAGCTCGCTCGCACGGGCGACATAGTCCTCGATTGTCCCGGAAGCCCGTAGAAGGCTGTAGTCTGTATGGAGGTGAAGGTGAACGTAATCGCCCAAAGCAGGTCTTTCCTCTCGAAGGCTTCCACTATAGCTGCTGTCGCGCGGCGCGGTAAAGCCGCCGGCCAAGGGCGGCCAGCGCGGCACGGCAAAGCCGCCGCCCAAGGGGCGCCCGGCGCGGCGCGGTAAAGCCGCCGCCCAAGGG
>JBKGYS010000128.1:0-6780 GCA_046545955.1 Spirochaetales bacterium
CGGTGTACGCCTATTCCGTCGAAACAGCCGCCGGTAGCCGGGTGGTAGACCGAACTTTCCAGGTCGTTTCGTCCGAGAAACCACTCATAAGCGCGGTGCGCCTCCTGGTAGAATTTACTCTCGCCGGTGGCTTTATACGCGGCAATCGCCGCCGATACGGAAGCACAAGCCTCGAGCGGTTGCTGGTCATACACCGCGCGTTTGCCTCCTCGGCGATAGAAACCGTCGCTGCCTATGGGCCGAAAGTGTCCACTCGCTGACTGTTGCACGCCACACAGCCAGTCGAATGTTTTAATGCCGATCGACTGGGTCTCGGTGCGGCCGGTGAGTTTTGACAGAAGGATGACCGCTTCGGCCAGGCGTGCGTTATCGTAGGTCAGCACCGGTTCATACCATTCCCAGTCGTCAGACCGGGTCGCGCGGTATGCCTCTTCGAAACGATCGAGCAGAACGTCACAAGCCTGTCGTGCCTGCCGGTTTCCCCCGAATCGCTGGAGATACTCGTTTAAACCCATTGCCGTAAACGCCCAGCTGCGGGCATCGGGCAGATCCATGACCGATGGAAGCGCTGCATTGAAAATTTCGGCGGCCCAGGATGCGAGTTGGTCGTCGGGCAACCTGCCGACCACCGTGCCGAGCGCCCACATTGCCCGGCCATGGCTGTCGGGAGACCCCTTCGTCTCCAGCCAGCGCCTGTCGAAGGAGAGAAAATTGCGAAACACGCGCCCGGCACGATCGAATGCGTGCTCGAGAAACGAGGCGTAACTTCTGGTCATGAAGTCGATGTGCTGATCGCGAATACCCATTTCGCGAAGCAACACCGTCAGAAGCAGCGCCCGTGCGTTATCGTCGGTGCAATACCCTTCGTGCCGGTTCGGCACCGAGTACCGTGCATGCTGCACGATTCCCGTGTCGTCGGTAAGCGCCATAAGATGCCCGAGGCGCAGTTCGGGGAGATTGCGCGGACTCTCGGCGACGGTCCGTACCGGAAAGCGCCTGGGACCATCGGGTCTGCTCTTCGTTCTGCGCGTGCGCTCGATGAGCTCATAGTAGCGCGCTCCGATCTGGTTCCACGTCATGTTCCGGCCGGCGAGATACGCCTGCTTTCGCATAGCGTGACGGCGGGTATCGTCTTTAAGAAGCGAGGTAATCGCTGAAGCGATCGCCTCAGGGGCGTGGAAGGGTACTAACACCCCCCGGTCCTCGGAGAGAAGTTCTGCCGCGTGCCAGTAGGGAGTCGATACGACCGCCTTTCCACAACCGTACGCGTACGCTAAGGTGCCGGAGGTAATCTGAGCCTCGTTCAGGTATGGAGTGACGTACACATCCGTCACACCGAGAAACTCTCTGAGTTCATCGTCGCTGACAAACCGGTTATAGAACACCACGTGATCCTTCACTCCGAGCGCTTCGACCATACGCTCGAGCTTGAGCCGGTACGACTCCCCCTCTGTACGCACGAGATGGGGATGGGTTGCACCGACCACAAGATACACGGTATTGGGAACCTCCCGGACTATAGCCGGAAGGGCGGCGATCATATCCTCTACACCTTTATTCGGGGAGAGAAGCCCGAACGTCATAATTACGTGTTTGCCCTCCACCCCGAACTGGTCCTTGTAGAAGTTTGGATCCACAAACGGCGTATCCGGAATGCCGTGAGGAATGACCTCGATTTTTTGTTCTGGTATTCCATACACGCCCTGGAGAAGTTCCTTGCCCTTCTCGGTCATGCTTACCACCGAGGCGGATAGTCCGGCCATTTCGATAAGAAGCTGTTTCTGCTCTGAAGAGGGGGCTTCGAGAATCGTGTGAAAGGTGGTGACCACCGGCACGCCCAGCGGCTTCAGCAACGCGAGGATATGGCTGCCGTATTCGCCACCGTAAATGCCGTACTCATGCTGTAGCGAGACGACATCCACATTAGCAAGGTGAAGGTAGTCGGCAGCCTGTTTATAGCTGCTGAGGCGCTGTTCGGGGATCTCGAAGGTGACTTCCGGCGGGTATTTGTACCCTTCGGAAGTATCGTTCACCGCGATGACCTGCAGTTCAACGTCGGGGTACTGAGCCGCGATGGACAAACCGAGATCGTGGCCGAACTGTGCGATTCCACAGCGTCGGGGAAGGTAGTCGCCGACGAGTGCGACTTTCTGTAATCTATCCATACTACATGTCTCCAGTTCCGCCACTGCCGGAAGGGCCGCATCGAATCAGTTCATCGAGCAGTTCATCCATCCTCACCGTAGCGAAACGATTCGACGAATCGCTTATCGCGTAGGGGAGAATGAGTCGCTCACCGTGCACGAGTGCCCCACAGCTGTACAGTACGTTGGGGACGTACCCTTCCCGTTCGGCTTCATTGGGCTTGAGAAGAGGAAATGGGAGTCGACCGATGACACGCGCCGGGTCATCCTTATCAAGAAGAACCGCGCCTATAGAGTAGGTGCGCATGGGTCCGACTCCATGAGTGAGTAGCAGCCAGCCTGCTTCCGTCTCGATCGGCGAACCACAGTTTCCGATTTGTATACACTCCCAGGTAAAGGTCGGACGAAGCAACAGCGTCTTCGAGCGCCAGAAAAGAAGGCGGTCCGAGAACATGAGGTAGAGGCTTTCGTTGTCCTGTCTGCCGACCGCGGCGAATTGCCCGCCGAGCTTGCGCGGAAACAGCGCCATGCCCTTGTTTTCGACTTGCAGGCCGCTGAGCGTACTTATCCGGAAATTGGCGAAATCCTGCGTGGAAAGCAACTGAGGAAGAATCATATTGCCGTCGAACGCCGTGTAAATGGCGTAGTAGGTTCTGCTCTCATCATCGTTCTGAAAATGGACAAAACGCGCATCCTCTATGCCCAGGCGCTCGGTCGGTGCGATCGGGTATATAACCCGCTCGGAAATTGCTCCGCCGGGGGGAAAGTTGACATAGTAATGCGAACGAAGCAGCGTGCGTACGCGAGAAATGGTCCCCTGCTCGACATCGCTCATATGCCGGTTGCTTCGCTCGGTATTGTATAGCACCGACTGGATCTCCTGAAGGGAAAACTGCTCTCCGACTTCTTCGAGAACACTCTTTGTGGTGTCGTTCCAGTCTCCGATCTCCTTGAGCTTGTCGCGAAAAAGTTCGGTATCGAACATGGGGTTATTCGTGGCAGAGCCTTCGGAGACAAACCGTGTCGGGGGATAGATGCTGATCCCGCCCTGTGAATCCACCTCTCCTTCGCGGAATACCAGGCTCGAAATGTGCCCCTCACCGGTAGCACGCAGGCTGAGTATAAACCGAAGTGCTCCGGGGGCAAGCCCGCTCTGATCGGGATGGGGAACGATCGAAGGATTGAACAGCGCCGCGCCTTCGAGCGAATACTCGAGCATGAATGCCGCGCCGATCAGAAGCTTACGGCTTTCGCTAAGCGGACGGTCGGTAGGAACGAGTTCGGCGATTGAACCGAATCGTGCGAGAAGCACCCCCCGGAAATCCGGGTGGCGCGCGTCGAAACGGGTACTGACATAGTCGAGCTCGTCTTCTACCTCGGAATCCGAGAGTTCAAGAAGCCGCGCGATAATCCGCGTTCGGCGTTCGCGATTTCCGATTACGTGAGGTCGAATAAGCACGCGAGTGCGGTCGGGTTCGATAACCGTATCGGTGCGTGTAAGAGAAGCGAGTGCCATTGACCCTCCGGGTTAAGTGTGGCGCCAACGTCCAGAGCGCACCCGGCCATAGTTATAGCGCGGATGTCCTCCTATTGACCACCGAGGATGCTCAAATATACGCTTCGACGCGACCTTTTGCCGGAACGCCCGGGGGCGGGCTCGCCCAAGGAGACACCGCGTGCGTATCGCCATCCTCTCGCCCATTGCCTGGCGCACTCCTCCCCGCCACTACGGCCCGTGGGAAGCGATTGCGTCGAATCATGCCGAAGGGCTTGTGCAAGCGGGCCACGATGTCACGCTTTTCGCCACCGCGGACTCACTCACCACGGCTCGACTCGACGCGGTCTGCCCGCGCCCCTACGAGGAGGATCGCAGCATAGAGCCGAAGGCATGGGAGTGCTTGCATATCGCGCACCTTATGGAGCAGGCGGAACGCTTTGACCTTATTCACAACCACTACGATTTTCTGCCGCTGAGCTATTCGCGACTTATTTCCACCCCCATGGTTACCACCATCCACGGCTTCTCTTCTCCCGGCATTGTGCCGGTGTATCGCCGCTATAACGACAGGGTCTGCTACGTGTCGATCAGCGACGCGAATCGTCATTCCGCGCTCGACTACATCGCAACGGTGTACAACGGAATCCGAAGTGAACAGTTCACGCTCGGCGTCGGTCAAGGCCTCGACGGCGCTCTCCCACGTGGCTCGTATTCGAACGCCGAAGCCGGCGGTAAAACGCCCGACGGCCGCAACCACATCGGAGGCCTGTCTTCGAACATCGATTCGCGCTACCTGCTCTTTCTCGGACGCATTCACCCGGACAAGGGCACCCTCGAGGCCATCGAGATCGCCCGGAGGGCACAACTCCCGCTTGTTATCGCCGGGATTGTGCAGGATACGGCATACTTCCATGAAAGAATAAAACCACAGGTTGATGGTTCGACGGTCCACTACGTCGGGGCCGTGGAGCCTGTCGAGCGTAATCGGCTTCTCGGCGGCGCACTCGCGCTCCTGCACCCGATTCGCTTCGACGAGCCCTTCGGCCTCAGCGTAGCCGAATCCATGATGTGCGGCACACCGGTTATCGCGGTGCGCCGGGGCTCCATGCCCGAACTGATTCGCCACGGCGAAACCGGATACCTCGTCGACGGGGTCAACGAGGCGGTCGAGTCGGTTCGTCGCCTGAAGAAAGACCCCGCGGTCATAGACCGGACCCGATGCCGGGAATGGGCGCTGTCGAGGTTTTCCGTAGAGGCGATGGTGGACGGTTATCTGGACGTCTATGCAAGGATGGGCCTCGAGCCGTGATCATGAAAAGAGGAGTCATATGACCAGGAAAGAGCGCATCAAAAAGAGCATTCCGTTTCTGAGGCGGAGAGAGCGTCAACAGGGCAGAACCGCAGGACTTCCGCCCGGCACTCCCATATATGTGGGCGAAGAGACTCAACGCGACGTTACCGCACGCATAATCACCTACACACCCGACACGGTCGAAGAGATCCCCGATGCCGATGTTGAGGAGTGTCGGGCCGCCCTTGCCTCCCCCGGAGTCTGCTGGATTAACGTGAACGGAATCCACGATGTTGCCTTTACGCAGCGGATCACCGCGCTGTGCTCAATTCACTCCCTGACGACCGAGGACATCGCGAACACCGGGCAGCGACCGAAGGCCGAGGAGTTTGAACAGTACTGGTTTTTCGTATTGAAAATGCTGAGCTTCGACGAGGACAGCTCGGCGGTGACAAAGGAACACATCAGCCTCATTCTCGGAGACGGCTACGTACTTTCCTTTCAGGAACGTGAAGGCGACGTGCTCGATTCGCTTCGCGAACGAATACGCGCAAAGAAAGGACGAGTGCGTACCAAGGGACCGGATTACCTCGAGTATGCAATTATGGACGCGATCGTCGACGAGTACTTTGTCTCGGTGGAAAAGCTCGGCGATCATATCGAACGACTCGACGACGAGATTCTCACCACACCGAATGAGCACTGCATGAAGGAACTGCACCGTCTGAAACGCGAAATTGTCTTTCTCCGGAAGGCCGTGTGGCCGATGAGGGAGGCGGTCGCACAGATGGAAAAGAGCAGCTCCACGCTTCTCGACGCAACCGTCCGACCGTTTCTTCGAGACCTGTACGATCACACGATCCAGATTATCGACATGGTTGAAACCTACCGCGACATTATCGGCGGGATGCATGACACCTACCTTTCGAGCATAAGCAATAGAATGAACGACGTCATGAAGGTACTGACCATCATGGGAACCATTTTTATCCCGCTGACGTTCGTCGCCGGCATTTACGGGATGAACTTCGAGTACATGCCTGAGCTCGAATGGAAATGGGCCTATTTTGTGGTGCTCGCGGGCATGCTCGTTATCGGCACTACTATGCTCTGGTTCTTCAAACGCCGTAAATGGTTGTGAGCGCGTGCCCCGCGGACGCCCGCATTACAACCGCCGCGCGAGAGCCTCGAGCGTCTCCTCGTGTTCACGAATAATCCGGCCTGCCGCATCGCTGAGGAATCGGATATTCTCGGGGCTGGCATCGTCCATATCCGGTCGATCGCCCAAAAAACTGCCGTTAATGCGATCGTACGTGACGCCTCTGAGTTTTGTAAGTTGATAATCTACCGACTCCGCCTGACCGGAGGACATAATGCCGAAAAGTGGTGAGCCGCGTAGCGGACTGAGCCATTCGAAAAACCCCCACGTGCTCAAATCTTCGCGATTAAGCTCAAGCGAGGCACTCCCGGTGCCCAGGCTCAGGATTTCAAAGCGGCGCCCACGGGGATACAGTTTTCGCGCCTCGATATAGGCGCACATCGCGGGATTGTTCGCAAACACCGCACCGTCGACCATACAGTAGTCATTATCCGGCCTGCCGTATTCGGCGATCACCGCAGGCTGAAAATAGCTCGGCGCCGCCGAAGCGGCTTTCGCAACGTCCTTCATAAGGAAGTTCATGTCGTTTCCACGAGTCGAGCGCTTCTTGAAGAAGAACGGTGTATTGCCTTCTACATCGTAGCTGGGTATGAGTACGTCCGACAGGCAATCCTGAAGCGTCATATCGGCGAACAAGGGACCGAGGAAATGGTCGAAGTTATCAATTGAATACTTCTCGCGAAACGCA
>JBKGYS010000129.1:0-6730 GCA_046545955.1 Spirochaetales bacterium
ATCGCCTGCAGCGCCTGCCCGCGCGCGGCTATTGGCGGCCGACAACGGCGTTACGCCCCGAAGCCTTGGCCGTGTATAGTCTACGATCGGACCGATCGAGAAGCGTCACCGGGGTCGTATCTCCTGGTTCGTCGGTCGCAGCGACACCGGCGCTCACCGTATACCGGATCGTCGAGTTGCCGACGACAACTTGACGGCCGGCAACGCGGGATCGCACCCGCTCTGCAACCTGTTCGGCATCGTCAAGCCCGGTCGCAGCAAGGAGTAAGACAAACTCTTCACCGCCGTAGCGGGCAAGTACATCCGAAGGCCGTATTTCGCGGGTTATCGCAGTCGTGAAGTCGCGAAGCACCGTGTCGCCGACGTAGTGGCCGTACGTATCGTTGAGTTCCTTGAAGCGGTCGAGGTCGAGCATAATCACCGCGCTGTTTCGCCCTTCTCTGCCGTATTCATGCTGCGCGACCGCGATTCGTTCCTCGAAAAACCGTCTGTTGTACGCCCCGGTTAAAGGATCGGTAATCGATTGCCGCTTGAGTTCCTCCTGCAACTCCACCCGCTGCAGGGCCTCCGACATTAGGTTGATGATAATCTGCAGCGTCTGCCTTTCCCGTTCGGTTAACCTGTCGTCGCCGACCGGTACGTTCACTCCAAGCAGGCCCCGGCACCGATTGTTCTGCATGACCGGGCACCACCACACGGTTTCCTTCCCCCGCTCGGTGTCACCACCGGCTGTCGAGGCAATCTCTACGGTTACCGGCTCTCCCGCAGCGAGCGACTCGAACTCGCTCGGGTGGTCGGCGTATAAGACGTACCCAGGCGACGGCGAGGCGGAATCGGTCGCCCAGTCATGGGTGAGACGGAAGGCGTTCAGGTGCTCATCGGAGCTCATAAGATACGCCCGGTTCGCTCTGAATTCCACTACAATCCGAGCGAGCGAAGCGTTAAGCTTCTCGTCCAGGTTTTCAGGGATTGCCGTTGCGAGCTCGGCGATCACATCGGCTATAAGCCGCTGCAACCGCGCGTTCTCAGTCGCGCGAGCCTCCGCGTTCTTGCGGTCCGTGATATCGGTGACCAGCCCCTCGATGAAGCGGACCTCGCCATCCTCATCGCCCACCGCACGCCCCCGCTCGAGCACCCAGTGCTCGGTTCCGTAGCGGTCAACCATTCGGTATTCAGCATCGATCAGTCGACCATCGCGAAGCGAATTCCGCACAATTTCATGCAGCCACCCTATGTCCTTCTCGTGAACAAAATCGGTGATTCGCGGTGGATCGGGGCGGTCGAGGAAATCCTCCTGCTCGTAGCCGGTCAGGTATCTGCATCCGTCGCTTATATACTCCACCGACCACGCTCCGTCGGTGTGACATCGATACACGAATCCCGGAATTGAGCCGGCAAGGCTGGAGAAACGTCGCTCGATCTCCTCGCGCCGGTATTCGCTCTGTTCGAGACGTCGATTGATCTGATCGCGCTCTCGTATAAGGCGGTTCACCATGCTCGAAAGGTAGGATACCGAAAGCACCGCTCCTCCGGTGAGCGCCGCTGGAAGGAGCCACTGAGGCATCCATTCGCTACCCATGTCGGGCATATACGCTTCAGTTATTCTTTCTATTTCTTCGGGCGGAACCGCTTCTATTGCGGTATTAACAAGCGTCAGAGTATCCCGCCTGCTTACGGGCAGCGCGGCCCGCAGGGATCGACTGTACAAGTGTTCGCCCGGTTTTAAAGCGTGCAGCCGGTCGAATCGTTTGAGAAGTGTTTTCGCGACGGGGAAATCGACAACAATGGCCGGCACCTCACCGGTTATCGCCGCGCGCAACAAGAGCTCGTTGTTCTCGAAAAGACAAACATTCGGCTCGACAATCTTCGAGCGGAGATACTCATACTCGTGGCTTTCGGCAACCGCTCCGATGCTGCGATCGGCAAAATCCTGAAGTAGCTTTCCCTTTTCATCGGCGCGCACGAAGAGAAACGTTGAAATACTGAAAAGCCCCACCGAGAAGGCAAAGATCTTTTCCCGCTCGGGAGAGCGCAACATTCCGCTGTGCGCATCGGCTCTCCCGGCGAGCACCGCCTCCATTGCCTCGTGCCATACCCCGAAAACCGGCCGAAGCTGCATCCCGGCGTTGCCCGCGATCGCACGCCACAGCTCGAGAAGTAGACCGTGCCCCTCGCCGTCGGCCCCTTCGCTAAAGGGGGGATAGCGTGAGTCGAATGCAATTCTGAGCTCGGTTCTCTGATCGTTCACATCCGCTCCATCCGACAACCCGCCGATTTCCCCGGAACGATATCGCACGGTGTATCACCAATCCGTGGCTATCGCGTATAATCAGGGTACAGTGTGTCCCTCGGTTTGCGAAAGGCGCTGGAACACAAGGGGCAGCATCAGCCAAAAATAAGAGTGGAGGCTTGAAAAGGCTATGGGAAAGAAACCGGTTGTACTTATCGTACGCGACGGATGGGGAAGAAATCCGAACACGGAACAGGACGAATACAACGCAGTGAAGCTTGCAAACACTCCGTGCAACGACTCGCTGCTTAAAACGTATCCATGGACTACCATTGCGACTTCGGGAGAGGACGTGGGGCTTCCCGACGGAACAATGGGAAACTCCGAAGTCGGCCACCAGAATCTGGGCGCCGGCCGCGTTGTCGACCAGGAATCGGTCCGTATTACCAAATCGATCCGCGAAGGGGACTTTTTTGAGAATGAGCGCCTCGTCGAAGGGGTAAAACGCGCGAAAGAAAAGGGCGGCTGGGTTCACGTCATGGGACTCGCTTCCAACGCCGGCGTGCACTCGCTTCTCGGGCACCTCTATGGCTGTCTCGAGCTTTGCAAACGCCACAACCACGAGAAAGTCGCGATCCACCTGTTTTCCGATGGCCGGGATACCGGACCATTTACCGGGCTCGAGTTCGCGCGAGAGATAGAAGCGAAAACAAAGGAAATCGGTGTTGGAGAATCGTCTCGGTCAGCGGCCGCTATTACGCGATGGACCGCGATAATCGCTGGGAACGAGTGAAAATGGCCTACGATATGCTCACGGGACGGAACAAAGAGCTTCCCGAATTCGGCACCGCGACGGAGGCGTTCCGCGATTACTACGACAACCCGAGCAATGACAGCCAGACCGGAGACGAGTTCATTACGCCCCGCTATATCGGAAGCGACTGGCGGGATACCAGGATTGCCGACGGCGACACCGCCATCTTCTTTAATTACCGCGGCGACAGACCAAGGGAAATCATCCGGTCGTTCGTTATGGACACCTTCTACGGAAACGTGAAGCCGTCGCCCGACAGCGGCGAGCAGGGTTTTGAGCGAGGGGAAAAACTCGACGTCTACTGGGTTACCATGACCGCCTACGAGCAGGAGCTCAATACGATGGTGAACGTCGCGTTTCCCAAGCCACCCAAAATGGTAAACATAGGCGGTGAATACCTCAGCGACAAGGGAATGCGACAATTCCGCTGCGCCGAGACCGAGAAGTTTACTCACGTCACATTCTTCTTTAACGACTACCGCGACGAACCGTTCGAAGGAGAACAGCGCGAGATGGCTCAGTCACCGAAGGTCGGCACCTACGACCTGAAGCCGGAGATGAGCGCGTATGAGGTTCGCGATATCGTGCTCGCCAGACTCTCGGCCGATGACTGTGAGGACTTTATCCTGGTGAACTTCGCGAACGGCGACATGGTAGGACACACCGGCAAGCTTCAGGCGGCAATCAAAGCGTGTGAAACCGTCGACGAGTGTGTCGAACAGATCGTCGCCAAAACGCTCGAACGCGATGGCAGCCTTATCGTAACCGCCGATCACGGCAACTCCGAGCAGCTGTGGGACACCGAGAACAATAGCGCTCACACCGCACACACGACCTACGAGGTCGACTGCATTATCGTCGACAGGGATTTCACTTCCGAGGCCAGCGGCAGCATGGACACGCCATCGACCGCGCTTCGAGGCGGCGGACGGCTTGCGGATGTATTTCCGACCGTACTGCATCTCCTTGGCCTCGATAAACCGCAGGAGATGACCGGACAATCGCTTATTTCATAGCGAACCCGACGGGCGCGAAGCGCTCGTCGGAGACAAACCGGAGTCGTATTCTCGACATTTCGCGCCGTGGTAAGCAGGCGATCCGGCCGCCACGGCGTTCGCGTCTACCGCGTCGCCCGCTTCTCGGCGAAATCAAGCATCCGCCCAATGAGGCCGATCCCTAGGATAGGAGGTATAGTGCCCGTACATCGTAACGTCGGCGGACCGCCCTCGGGAAAACCGTTCTTTATCGTTCTCGCGATACTCGCGATCGCGCTCACGGGAGTGTTCATTTTTCAGTATTCGGTTCTGGTGAGCGATTTCAGATTCAGGCAGATCGAGGAGTTACATCTCCGCACCGAGGCGCTCGCGGTCAGGGAAGAAGCGTTGATCAGCGCGCGTCTCGACGATATCGATCGTCGCCTGGAAGTGGAAATGCAGGATCTGACCGCTCGCGCCTATACCGGCGGCGAGGTCGACGAACAGATCCTCGATCGATTGCGGTTTCGTGTCACGACCACCACCAACTATCTGATCGTCGACGGCGAGGGAACAGTGCGCGCGTGGACCGGTGAGGATGATCCACCCGAGTCGATCGGCCGTCAGGCTCTATCCGCGCACCGAAGCCGCGAAACTCCCGGCCCTATTCTTTCCGAGCCGTTCCGCGAAGAGGGAGAAGATAGCGCGCTCGCATCGATCAGTCGCAGTGACGCGAACTCCGCCGGCGAACCCGAATGGGCGCTCGTAGCAGTCGTCGATCTCAACCGCCTCGCCGATACCGTGGATGTAACGAACGACGACGAGCTGCGGTCTACAAGTCTGATCGGGCAGTCGGGACACGTGTATTTTCACAGACCCCTGATAGACGGCAGAACACCTTTAGTGATTGAAGATGTTGGCGGGATAGAAAACGGTGAGCCGCGATTGACGAGCAGCAGAAGCTTCTCCCCGTTCGACGAGCGGGCAAAGGTCTCCGCCGAACTGGCGAGCGAGTCATGGCCGGTGGTCGTGCGCGTAAGCGAGGACCTCGCACCGGCGCTTTCAGAGATCCAACTGTTTCGGCGACAGGAGGCGATTCGCTGGTCGATCATAGGCGGAGCGTTCGTGCTACTGCTTCTCGCGTTGGCGGTATCGGCGGGCAGACACATTAAGGCCGCACAGATGCTTTCCGAGCGCGAAGCACGGCTGCGGGACGTGGCGCTGCACGACGGGCTTACGGGCCTCGCAACACGAATGCTTGTCACCGACCGGCTGGAGCAACTTATCGTCCAGGCCGAGCGGGCGGGGTTCCGGATAGCGGTTGTATACATCGACCTCGACAAATTCAAGCCCATCAACGACGATCTCGGACACGCGGCCGGGGACGACGTTCTTAAGACGGTGGGGCAGCGCATGTCGGAGGCGATTCGTCAATCGGACACGCTCGGACGACTCGGCGGCGACGAGTTCATCGCGGTACTATCGAACGTCTCCGACTCGGATGCAGCCGTTTACACCGCCGGCAAGATTGTCCGTTCACTCGAGGACCCGATGGTGGTCGAAAACACGAAGGTTCACGTAGGAGCGAGCGCAGGCGTGGCGCTCTACCCGGAGCACGGAACAACGGTAACAGGGCTGCTTACGGCCGCAGACCACGCGATGTACAGTGCGAAGAATACCGGCTCGCACGTGCACCTCGCCGTGCCGCTGCCGGATTCACAGTCGAAACACGATCGGTCCGAGCCGTAAATCTATCGGCGAACCGATGCGCGCTTTTGACAGGATCGCGCGCCTTACGATATCTTCGACGCTACCAACCTTTTATTCTCGATTGCCACGTGGAGAGAATCGGAGCATTGCTGAAAACTGTTAAGGGACGGAAGATCAAGCTCGAGGGGTTCAACAACCTGACCAAGAGTTTAAGCTTCAATATTTATGACATTTGCTACGCGCGTTCCAAGGAAAGCCAGATCGACTACCTCGAGTACATCGATGAGGAGTACAACGCTGAAAAGCTCAACCGGATCGTCCGCGAGGTGATCGGCACCATCGACGCGGAGCTTTTGAGCATCAGCACTCAGGACTACGAGCCCCGGGGCGCGAGCGTGACAGCGCTCATTGCCGAGGGCCCGGTCGAGTCTAACGGGGACGATGAACACGGCTCGGGCGGCGAGGAAGACACTGGAACCGAGATGCCCAACCGACAGACGATCGTCGGACATCTCGATAAGAGCCACATTACCGTTCACACCTACCCCGAGCACGATCCGGGCACCGGTATCGCGACGTTTCGGGTGGATATCGATGTCAGTACGTGCGGCATGATAAGCCCTCTGCGGGCCCTGCATTATCTCATCGACAGCTTTGACAGCGACGTGGTGCTTATCGACTATCGCGTCCGTGGCTTCACTCGCGACTCGAAAGGCCAGAAGCACTTTATCGACCACGACATAACATCGATCCAGGACTACATTCCCGACGAGGTGCTCAGAGATTACCTCGCCTACGACATTAACATTGTCTCGGACAACATCTTCCACACGAAAATGCGCAAGAAGAAGCTCGACCTGTCCGAGTATCTGTTCGGTCCGGAAGCGAAGGAACTTAAGGGATCGGCGAGCAGAAAGGTCAAACAGAAACTCGAGCGGGAAATAACCGAAATTCTCGAGTGCCAGAATATCTGACGCGACGGAGAGTGTGGCGAATGGCGGA
>JBKGYS010000130.1:0-6706 GCA_046545955.1 Spirochaetales bacterium
TAGCGAGCTGTTGCAATGGTTCCAGGGCTGCATCCGGCGGGCTGAGGGGTGAAAACACCAAGCCGGTCGACAGCGAGTCAGCGAACCCGCCAGCGCCTATCGCGATTCGACTCTCGAAAGCCCCCCTCGACAACTTCAACGAACCCCTCGCGCGCCAGGTCCGACAACACCGAGTGAACCCGTTCGTGCATAAACCCCGTCTCATCGACCAGGGTCTGTTCGTCCGCGTCCGCGACGCCCGCGAGCACTTTCAATAGCGCCCCGCGAACCTGGCGCCTTGAGCCCTCGAATCGGCTCTGTCGCGTGTAGTGCGCGCTGTGTCGGTTCGGATTCGGGACGTGCCGAGACAGCGCCTGGCCGTAGTCCATAAGGGCGTAGTTCCATTCGCGCGGATACCCGCGGTCGAGAAGCTGTACGGCCACCCCGCGCACCTCGCGGTCGTGGACGGCAGCGGGCACCGTCCGCGGGCGAAACTCTTCCCGGCGTTCAGGAAACACCACCGCTGCGTTTTCCCCGGCATCGCTCGCACGGTCTTCCACCGCGGAAGACCGGCTTTCGACTGTCCCACCTCGCGCTTCTTCCGCGGCGAAAAGCGGCATATCCGACTCCAACCCGGAATACCCGGCATTCTTCGAGAAAAAGGAGTAAATGATAGCGCGGCGAATATTTGTTTCGATCATAGGAACGGGAGCTCGGTAGGCGAAGCAGGCCACCGCCGAAGCGGTATACTCGCCGATCCCCGGTAGCTCGCGCAGAGCATCGACGGTGCGAGGAAGCCGCCCGCCGTGATCACGGATCACAACGCCCGCGAGTTCATGCAGAAACCGCGCGCGACGGTTATACCCGAGCCCGCTCCAGGCGGCGAGCACATCGCGAAGCGAAGCGTCGGCAAGCGCCTCGAGCGATGGAAACAGCGCAAGAAACTCCTCGTAACGTACGGCCACCCGCGAGACCTGCGTCTGCTGGAGCATGATTTCGCTCAGGAGAATCCGGTACGGGTCGTCGGTCAGGCGCCAGGCAAGCTCGTGCCGGCCCTCTTTTCGGTAAAAGCGGTACACAGCCGCTCGGAAGGCGTGAATCTGTTCGTTCGACAACGTCATCGTAGCGAAAGCTTCCTCTACGCAAGCCGCGGGCGTGCGAGCCGACAGCAGCTAACGCAATGGAGCGGAAAGCCGGCGACTATCCGCCACGTTTTTGTTACGCCTGCGCCACCTTTTCGAGCTTCTTGCGCCGGTTCTCCGCTTTGCGCGAAATACGGTTCCAGGTTCCGGTAAGGCCCATCGCCTTGCGTGCGGCGAGCACCGTTCTCCGAGCCTCCTCGCGGGCGACCATAGTCCCGTCGTAAATAACTTGGTCGACGTAGCCCGAATCTTCGGCAGCCCGCGCCCGGCGCTCGCGAATTGGGTCGAGGAACGCGTTGATCGCCGCCGAAAGCTTCTCTTTCACTTCCACGTCGCCGACCCGCCCGGCGCGGTAGCGCTCCTTGAGATCATCCACTTCTTTGGTATTTGGATTGAATATATCGTGGTATACGAAGACCGGGTTTCCCTCCACCGTTCCGGGAATATCCGCGCGGACACGGTTGGGGTCGGTGTACATGTTGTAGACCTTCTTATCCACGGTTTTTGCGTCGTCGGAGAGAAGAATCGCGTTTCCGAGACTCTTACTCATTTTCGCCTGCCCGTCGGTTCCGATAAGCGTCCCGCCGCCTCCGATCAGGCTCTCCGGCACGGGAAATGTTTCTCCGTAGAGATAGTTAAACCGTCTCGCTATTTCGCGGGTAAGCTCAACGTGGCTTTCGTTATCCTTGCCGACCGGCACAAGATTCGCGCGAGGCATGAGAATGTCGGCAGACTGAAGTACCGGATAGCCGAGCAGCCCGAACGGCATCTCGTTCAGGTGAGCCGATTGAGCCATCTCCTTCAGACTCGGCATGCGCTGAAGCCTTGGTACCGTCACGAGCATCTCGAAAATGAGGTTCAGCTCGCTCACCTCCGGGACTGCGCTTTGCAGGTAAATGCTCGAGACCGACGGGTCGATACCGCAGGCAAGGTAATCGAGCACCATCTCGCGCGCGTTCTCGGCAATACCGTCTATATCGCTTTTGTCCGTCTTCGTCGTAAGCGTATGCAGGTCTGCGATAATAAACATGCACTCGTACTCGTGCTGAAGCTTTACACGATTGGAAATCGATCCCACGTAGTGGCCGAGATGCAGCTTGCCTGTAGGCCTGTCCCCGGTCAGAATACGTTTCTTCGCCGAATCACCTGTGTTACTCATTCACTTGTCTCCGCTCGCAACTTATTTATCAGGTTGATGTTTCAAACCTTGCCCACAAGCCTGACACGATAGCATTCGTGACCAACAGCCTACGACCGGCAAAGCAGGATCTTATAACCGCGCGCTGTCCGATTACGCCGCAGTTTACCCCTCAAGGTCCGACCCGACCGACTCGCGCAACCCGCCGCCGTCAACCTTGCGTGACTGGTTCCGAAGCTGGATGCGTCGCGCCCGTTCCCGGTAATTGCCGGTGCCCATCAAAATTCCGATCCACTCCATTCCCGGCACATTCTCGAACACGATCTTAATTCCCACCGTAAGCGGAACAGCGAGAAACATGCCGATCACACCCCATATCCAGCCCCACAGCAGAAGCGAGAAAAGAATAATAACAGGACTGAGGTTCAGACTGTCACCCTGCAGTTTCGGGTCGAGCACATTTCCAATCAAAAGCTGCGTTACCGCCATGGAAGCAAAAGCTGCGAATACCAGGTTCCAGTCGGGAACAAACTGCAGCAGCGCGAATACGGAGCTAAGCGCAGTAATCGCTATCGAGCCGATGCTCGGAATGAAGTTGAACAGAAAGGTAAGTATTGCCCAGATGAACGCAAAATCGACGCCGATAATCGAAAAGCTTATATACACGATAAGCGCCGTCATAGCGCTGACTACGAGCTTCACACTCAAGTACCGCCCGATCTGTAAACTGATTCCAGAGACAATGCGGGCGACCCGCTCGGTGCGTGGTCCATTGAGCGCGCTCATCAGTTTAGCGTGCATATACGGTTGTTCGAGCAGAATAAACAGCACGAACACAATTACCATCATGAGACTTCCCAGAAACCCGGCGATATTCCCGCTGATAGAAAAAATCATCGAACTCAGGTTGCCGGCAATGTTAAACTCTTCGACGATATTAGCCGGAAGGTTTGTTAGTTCGATAAAATCATTCAGAAGTTGCGAAAGACGCGCCTGGTATACAGGAAATTGTCTCGCAAGGCTTTGGACGCTCGTGTAAAACAGAAGTCCGACGAGACCGCTGAAACCCATCAGCAGCACCAGCACGGTCATAACCGCGATTCCTTTCGGAAGTCCCAGACGGCGGAGATAGCCCACAACGGGATTAAGGACAAAGCTCAAGAGGATTGCAACAACGAGGGGTATGAATATACTGGCCGTAAGCCGCAGCACTGCCCCTGCGGCAACGAGCACCAGTACAAAGAGCAGGCTATTGGTAATGTTTACGCCGCTTCGTTCCTGCATAAGTAAACACAATCACGACTTATGCGTGAATGACCCATCCTTCTGCCGCGCGGGCGCCTTCCATGACAGCTTCGGATAGGGTCGGATGCGCATGGATCATGGTCGCTACATCCTCGGGGAGCAATTCCGACTTTTTGGCAAGAAGCAGTTCGTGAATAAGCTCCGAGGCGTCCTTGCCGACAATGTGCGCTGAGAAGATCTCGTGTGTATCCTCGTCGTACAGGATCTTCACTATTCCTTCCGATTTTTCTACGGCAACCGACTTGCCGGCACCCCGGTAAGGAAAGGTTGCAACCTTGTACTTCAGCCCCCGCTCTTTCGCTTCGGCTTCGTTCGGACCAAAATAGGCGACCTGTGGCTCTGAGTATACCGCAGCCGGGATCTCGTCGGCCGCAACGCGCTTCTCCGGGCTCTTGCCGGCCAGGTGCTCGGCTACAATTTCCCCTTCCTTGCTCGCCACATGCGCGAGCGGCGGAGTGCCCACGATATCGCCTATCGCGAAAATATTCGGAACGCTTGTCTGATAGTAGTCTTTGACCGGAATAAGCCCCTTCTCCGGACGAATTCCTACATTCTCAAGCCCCAGATTTTCGGTGTTCGGATCGCGTCCAATAGCCACCAGCAGCGAGTCGGATTCGATCGTCTCCTCGCCCTCTGCACCCTTGAGAGTAAGCGTGAGCTTGTTTTTGCCTTTCGTAAGCGATTCGACCTTCGTGCCGGTCTTGAAGGTAACACCCCGGCTTTCGAACTGTTTGCGCACCACCTTCGTCACCTCCTCGTCGGAGGCAGGAAGAATACGCGGCAGCATTTCCACAACGGTGACATCGACGCCGAAGGCGTTCATAACGAACGCGAACTCCATCCCGATATAACCACCACCCATGATAACGAGGCTCCCGGGAAGCTTCTGCAGATACAGCAGCCCGGTCGATGAAAGCACCCGCTGTTCGTCGAACTCGAATCCAGGAATTTCCTTGGGACGGCCACCGGTAGCGATAATAATCCTGTCGGCGGTTACCTTCTTACGGTCGCCGCCTTCGAGCGCGAGCTCGTTCTTATTGACGAATGTAGCGTGCCCGGGAATCAGGTCTACCTTGTTCTTCTTTAGAAGTCCCTGTACACCCTTGCTGAGCGTATCGGCGGCGTTGCGGCTTCGCTTGTATACTTTCGAGTAGTCGAACCCGCTCGTATCCACTTTAACGCCGTAATCGGTCAACTCTTTTTGATGCAGAAAAATATCGGCATGATGAATGAGCGACTTCGAGGGTATACACCCGATATTCAGACACACGCCACCGGGTTTGTCCTTCTCAATAACCGCTGCCTTGAGACCGAGCTGCGAGGCGCGGATCGCCGCGACGTATCCGCCGGGCCCCGCGCCGATTACTGCGACATCGTAGTCAAATCCACTCGCCATAGCCTTACGCCTCCTTAAAAGAGCGCCCGCGCCGGGTCTTCCATCATTCGCTGCAGATCGTGCAGGAACCGGGCGCCTGCTGCGCCGTCAACGACCCGGTGGTCACAGCTGAGCGTCATTTTCATCTTCGGTACAACGCTCAGATTGTCGTTTTCGTCGAAGACCGGTGTTTTCTGCGTGTTACCGAGCGCAAGAATCGCGCTGCCTGGTGGATTTATGATCGCGGTAAACTCCTCGATACCGAAACTCCCGAGATTGGAAATACTGAAGGTCGCCCCGGAGAACTCTTCCGGTTTAAGGCTGCCTTCGCGGGCCTTCTCGATGAGTCCTTTAAGTTCGCCGTCTATATCGATAATTCCCCGATTCGCGCAGTTTCTCACCACCGGCGTAATAAGCCCGCCGGCTTTCATTTCCACCGCGAGCCCTATATCGACACTGCCGTACTCGATAATGTGATCGCCCTGCCAGCTCGAGTTCACGTTCGGGTGGCGCTTGAGCGCCTCTGCGGCGAACTTTATCATGAAAGCGTTAAGGCTGACCTTGTCGCCCAATTCCTTATTAAGTCGACTGCGTGCTTCGAGAATACCCCGCATATCCACCGAAAGCTTAAGGTAGAAGTGCGGCGCCCCGAACTTACTCTCGCCGAGCCGCTTCGCGATGGTAGCTCGCATACGGTCGACGGGGATCGTGCGATCCTGCCCGGGCATCATTGTCGCCGCGGTTACGGCGGGGGCTTCAGAGTCAGCTGTCGCGGGAACACCTTTGAAGTTCTCAACGTCCGCTTTGACCACTCTGCCGCCGGGGCCGCTCCCGGGAACCTGGGCAATATCTATGCCTTTATCGGAGGCGATTTTTCGAGCGAGAGGCGAGGCTTTGACTATCCCGCTCTCGCCCCGAGCGGCGGGACCGCCGGAAGCGGCGGGACCGCCGGAAGCGGCAGCCTGGCTGCCGGAAGCGGCAGCCTGGCCACCCTTCGCAGGCGAACTGCCGGAGGCCGCGGGTGAACCCCCGCCCGCCGGTTTCGCCGGCTCACCCTGCGTGCCGCCGGAAGACCCGTCGCCGCCTTTGGAGACATCAGCCTCTGCTTCTTTATCTCCGGAGTCTTTCGACTCCTCTCCGCCGGATTCAGCTTCTGCGAGCAGGTCGGATATGTCTTCGCCTTCCTCACCGATCACGCCGATCATCTCGCCGACGGTCGCCGACTCGCCGTCACCCTTAACAATTTTGAGGAGCGTACCTTCCTGGGTGGACTCGTAGTCCATTGTTGCCTTGTCGGTTTCTACCTCGCACAGTACGTCGCCGGCGCTGACCGACTCACCTTCTTTTTTGCTCCATCCTGCTATTGTGCCGTCCTCCATCGTCGGGGACAGCGCTACCATTACTATTTTCTCTGCCATAATATTCGCCTACTCCATATACAGAACGCGCTTGGCTGCGCTCAGGACTTTATCCACAGACGGTTGAACCGCAAGTTCCATCGTGTGGTTATACGGCATGGGCACATCTTCGGAGTGCACCATTTCGACCTGTGCGTCGAGTTCGTCGAAGCAGTTCCTGCCGATGAGCCACCCGACGTAGCTGCCGAAACTGGCGACGGGCCAGGACTCCTCGATAATGACCACCCGGTTGGTTTTTCTAACGCTGCTGTAGATCGTTTCTTCGTCGAGGGGCCGCAGGCTTCGAAGGTCAATAACCTCGGCGTTAATGCCTTGCTTCGCGAGTTCATCGGCGGCTTCGTGCACTAAG
>JBKGYS010000131.1:0-6681 GCA_046545955.1 Spirochaetales bacterium
CGGACGCAGTTCACTATCGAACGGACTTCACTATCGAATGGACTTCACTATCGAACGGACTTCACAATCGAACGCACCATGAACACGGGGCAACTATAGCATGGCGAGCAGGAGCCCGGCAGCAATAGCCGAGCCTATAACGCCCGCAACGTTGGGTCCCATCGCGTGCATGAGCAGGAAGTTCTTCGGATTGGTCTCGGCGCCGACAACCTGCGACACCCGGGCCGCCATAGGGACCGCGGAAACACCCGCGGAGCCGATAAGCGGGTTTATCTTGCCACCGGTTACCCGATACATGAGTTTACCGAAGAGCACGCCAACGGCCGTGCCTATTGCAAAGGCAACCAGCCCAAGGCCTATAATCATAAGCGTCTCCACGCGAAGAAAACTCCCCGCGTCCGCGGTCGCCCCGACTGTGAGGCCCAGGAAGATCACGACAATATTGTTGAGTTCGTTCTGGGCGGCCTTGTTCAGCCGTTCGGTGACTCCCGACTCCTTGAGCAGATTCCCGAACATGAGCATTCCGAGAAGCGGAAGGGCCGATGGAATCAAAAACGTCGTAAGAATTGTTACAACAATCGGAAACAGAATCTTTTCCCGCTGACTCACCGGGCGTAACTGCGTCATTACAACCTCGCGCTCCTGCCTGGTCGTAAGCAGTCGCATAATCGGAGGCTGGATGATCGGTACCATGGCCATGTATGTGTACGCGGCGATCGCCACCGCGCCGAGGAGCTCGGGCGATAGCTGGCTCGCGAGGAAAATAGCGGTCGGCCCGTCGGCGCCCCCGATGATACCGATCGACCCTGCCTGCGCGGGGGTGAAGCCGAGAAACAGCGCGCTCAGGAACGTAATAAAGATTCCGAACTGAGCCGCCGCCCCGAGAAGAAAGGTTTTCGGGTTCGCGATCAGCGGTCCAAAGTCGGTCATCGCGCCCACGCCGAGAAATACGAGCGGCGGATATACCCCCCATGCCACCGGTTGGTACAGATACCAGAGCAGGCCGCCGGTTTCGTCTGCGCCTCCCGGGCCCGTCATGACTTCACCGAGCGGGATGTTGGCCATAAGCATACCAAAGCCGATCGGGACAAGCAGCAGGGGTTCGTATTTCCGTTTTATCCCGAGGTACAGGAGAGAACATGAAACCAGAATCATTACGGCCTGAGGCCGGCTCAGATTGAGAAACGAGGTCGTCTCCAGAAAATCAACCATCTGTTCGAGTACCATGCGCGTACGACTCCGGTATATCCGCTATCCCAGGATTATCAGTGGATCGCCCGCGTTGACGGTCGACCCCTTGTTGACCTTGATCTCCGTCACGGTACCCGGCCAATCGGCGGTGATCTCGTTTTCCATTTTCATCGCCTCGAGTATCATTACCACCTGTCCCGCCTGCACCTTGTCTCCGACCGATACCTTCAAGTCGAACACATTGCCCGCTATAGGAGCTTCGATAATTCCCCCGCTACCCGGCGAGCCTTCCGAGGAAGATGTCGGGGCCGATGAAGCGCTCCCCGAAGCGCTCGCTGGGGAACTTGTCCCGTTCGCTGCGGTTCCGGCGCCAGGCGCACCTGCTGCTCGGGAACCGTCCTGATTGTCGACACTCGCGATCTCCTCAACATCTACCTCGTATGTCTGCCCGTCTACCGTTACTCGAAATTTCTTCATCGTTGTCCTACCTCTTCAGGCGGCTAATATGGGATTTAAAAGGCTGATATTTACCTGCGCGGTCTCGGCCGCGCCGGTAGCGCTGCTCCGCGACCGGCGAATCTCCACGCGTTACCGTCCGGATTCCGGATCGGACGGACGCTCACAATGCGGAAATCCGCCCCACCTGTACCTGCCATCGTTGCCGCGACCGCTGCGGTAATCGCTGCTATGCGGCGCAGGTGTTCGGACCGCTTCTCGGCGTTAGCGTGTTCGGGAGAAGTCCGAACGGCATCGCCGAGGCCGCCGGGCGGAGGAGCGGTTTTGCGTTTACTGTGCGCCTCTTCGGGTCTGAGAAAATGGCTGAAGGCCACCATTATGATCCACAAGAGAGTCAGTGCAATCATAACGACGGCGAACCCTATGCCTGCTACGCGAAGTCCCTCTCCCAAGTATTCCGTGTCCATTGCTGTTCTCCCCCGATTATAACGGTATATTCCCGTGTTTTTTCGCCGGTCTGTCCTCGCGCTTGTTTACGAGCGTCTCGAGCGCATAAATGAGGCGAGGGCGTGTCTCCCTCGGGTCGATAATATCGTCGACGCGTCCGCGGGAGGCGGCGACATACGGATTCGCGAACTGACTCCGATACTGCTCAATCTTCTGCTGCCGCGTTTGCTCGGGATTCTCGGATTCTTCTATCTCGCTCTTGTAGATGATATTCGCCGCTCCTTCCGGTCCCATGACGGCGATTTCCGCCCCGGGATAGGCGTACACTACGTCGGCCATCAGTGACTTGGAGCACATCGCGATGTAGGCGCCGCCGTAGGACTTTCGCACGATCACGGTGAGTTTAGGCACGGTCGCCTCGGCATAAGCATGAAGAAGTTTCGCGCCGTGGCGGATAATTCCACCCTGTTCCTGGCTCGTTCCCGGAAGATAGCCGGGTACATCCTGCAAGGTTACGAGCGGAATATTGAACGAGTCGCAGAATCGGACGAATCGGGCTGCCTTATCCGAGGCGTTAATGTCGAGAACTCCCGCGAGATGTCGTGGCTGATTGGCAACGATGCCGACCGTGCGTCCGTTCAGCCGCCCGAATCCGACCACAATATTCCTGGCGTAGTCCATATGGGTCTCAAAAAAATACCCGCCGTCGATTACCCGACGGACGACTTCGCGCATGTCGTAGGGCTTGTTGGGATTCTCGGGAATAATGTCCTTCAGATCCTCGTCCTTGCGGTTAGGATCGTCGGTCGGCTCGAGTCGCGGCGGATCTTCCATATTATTGGACGGCAAAAACCGGAGTAACTCGCGGATGCGTGCAAGGCACTCCGCGTCGGTATCGTCGGCGAAATGGCCCACGCCGCTTTTCGTATTGTGTGTATCTGCACCGCCGAGCTGCTCGACGGTAACGTTTTCCCCGGTAACCGCTTTCACTACTTCGGGGCCGGTAATAAACATCTGGCTTGTATTGCGGACCATGAACACGAAGTCGGTAAGGGCAGGGGAGTAGACCGCCCCTCCGGCACACGGTCCCATAATCGCGGAAATCTGCGGGATAACGCCTGAGTACATGGTGTTCCGATAGAAGATATTTCCGTAGCCCTTGAGTGCATCGACCCCTTCCTGGATTCTTGCTCCCCCGGAATCGTTCAAACCGATGAACGGAGCGCCTACCTTTCCCGCAAGGTCCATAACCTCGCAGATTTTCTGAGCGTGCATTTCGCCAAGCGTTCCACCGAGCGCTGTGAAGTCCTGGGCGAACACGTATACCAGCCGTCCCTCGATGGTTCCGTAGCCGGTCACAACGCCTTCGCCGGGAATCTCGCGTTTATCCATGCCCAGCTGAGTCTGGCGGTGTTCGACGAACGTATTCACCTCCACAAAACTCCCCTTGTCGAGGAACGTATCTATGCGCTCTCGCGCGGTGAGCTTCCCCTTCTCGTGTTGGCGATCGATGCGTTCGCGGCCGCCGCCTTCGTAGCGCTTTGCCTTCTGCTTCTGCAGTTCGGAAAGCTTGTCTTCGTTACTCATAGCCTGGATCCTTATATTGCGAGCTGTGCCGTCCAAGGCTCGAGCGCGCAATTGCTGATGACACCTGGCGTCGTGTTGAACGTGATGGGCATTGCGGTAGGCTCGAGTGGACCAAGATAAGGGTGGTCGACCGTGGAGAATATCTCTCTCGGTTGAACCTGTTCGTTTACGCTTACATCACCTCTTCGGTTAATCGCTAAACAGGGTAGCCCCCCAGGGTCCGTTTGGTCGAGCCACTTGTGAGTGGTCGCTGCCCCAAAATTGGCGCCAGTCCCTGCTCGAACTCACGGCGGTGATCGGTGCGCTCACGGTGGAAAAAGGCGGTGGTGATCCCCGAAGCGGTAAGGACGACGGGGTTTGTACCTTTTGAGCACCTCGTACCCCGACCGCCGTTTCCCACCGCGTGCTTACGGGGCGTTTTCGGACACGGCGACTCGAAATCCGCAATTGCCGGTCGAGCTGTCGGGAGTGTTTGACGACCTGGCTGCGACGCGGTAGCGGTTACAATAGGAATAGTGACAGAGGTACGACCCGCCCCGCATAACGCGGGCGCTTCCGCGGCGCGGGCCGCTTGGGTTGCTCGCCTGCTTATTTCGGGCGCGATTCGCCGACCACCAGTCTGCGCACCACTCCCAGACGTTGCCCGCGCAATTGTACAGGCCGTAGCCGTTGGCATCGAAAGCGGTTACCGGTGCCGTGCCGAAGTATCCATCCTCCGCCGTATTCTCGCTCGGAAAGGTTCCCTGCCATATGTTACACTTGTGCCGCCCGCCGGGTGTGAGTTCATCCCCCCAGACGTAGCGCTTCTGCACCAGGCCACCGCGCGCGGCCTTCTCCCATTCCGCCTCGGTGGGAAGCCGGACTCCGGCCCAACGGCAGTAGGCGAGCGCGTCGTTGTGCGACACGTGCACCACCGGATGATCCATGCGCTTGTCGATCGATGAGCCCTTACCCTCCGGCCTCGCCCAGTAGGCGCCTGATACCGCGTACCACCAGGGAAGGCCCGGGACATCCGTTGCGTGTCCTCGACGCAGCGCCACTTTTCCTACAAACAGATGAAAGACGTACGACCAGCCGAACCGCTCGGCCTCCGTCCGGTAGCCCGTGTCCTCGACAAACGCGGCGAACTGCGCGTTGGTCACCGTGTACGCGTCGATGCTGTACGTATCGAGATAGATTTCACGGACCGGACCCTCCGCGTCGTCGCGAAAGCCCTCCGCGTCGTCGGTTCCCATGAGGAAGCTTCCCGAGGGAATGGTGACGAGGGTATGGTCAAGGTCGCTTGGTAGCTTGCGTTTTGCATTCCGCGTATCGCCGGAAGGCGTCGCTGCGGTATCTGTGGGACCATCGGCCGTCGGCGCGCGATCGGGCCCGTCGCCGGCGGCGCATAGATCGGGCTCGCCGAGGTCCGGTTCGCGTGCAGTAGCGGAAGGCGCCTCCCGTGCCGGAGTGCAGCACGAGCCGGAGTGTTCACCGCTATTCGATTGGTGCGTCGGTCGCATGCTCGGTGATTATGCGGAGTACAGAGACTTTCTGCCAAGAGGTCGGAGTCGGCGGGCGATGCGGCAAAACATCAACCTCCAACTCTCCGAATAAAAGCCACTACGGTACTTCGATAAATACCCGTTTCTAGTATTTACAGGGAGGTCTAACTTTTTTATGGTGTCCGCATGAAGCGTTATTTCACCGTACCCGCGGCTATTCTGTTCCTGTTCGCGCTCCTCGGCTGTGAGGACAATCAGGAGCTTTCCCGATCGATTCCCGATCCGGGAAAAACCATAACTCACGCCGCGGGAGAAACCGTGGTTCCCGAAAATCCCGAGCGGGTCGTTGCGCTCGATAATATTGCGCTCGACAGCGTTATCGCGCTGGATGTGGAACCTGTCGGCGCGCTTATCAACGAAAACACCGGCGAGTTCCCCGTTCACCTGCGCGAGCGGATTACCGATACCACGAGAAGACTCGCGTCGAGCGAGCAGGATCTCGAACGCATTACGCAGCTCGAACCGGACCTGATTATCGGTGGGAAGAACGTTGAATCGGCGTACGAGCAGCTCAATCAGATCGCGCCGACCATTCTTTTGGGAGAAAGCGGGACGACCGCGTGGAAGGATAAACTGCTGCTCACCGCCGAAGCGCTGGGAGACCCCGACCGCGGACAGGAGCTGCTCGACGAGTACAATGAAAATACGAGCGATCTGGCTTCGCGTATCGAGGAGCCCTCGGATATCGAGGTTTCGATTGTACGCGTGTTTCCCGACGGGTTGCGGCTATACCAGAACGAAACGTTTGTCGGGGGAATACTGAACGATGTGGGCCTGTCGCGTCCGTCGAGTCAGGACAAGGACCAACTCTGGGATAATATTTCCCTGGAACGCGCGGAGGAGGCCGATGGCGATGCTGTTTTCGTCTGGAGCTTAGGCGAGGAGGCCGACCGCGCGTACGAGCAACTGCAGGAGGATCCGCTTTGGGCAAGCCTGGATGCGGTGCAGGCGGGAAACGTATACTCTGTTCCCGGGTACTGGATCGGTCGCGGGCCGATTGCCGCGGACGAAGTATTGAATGACTTGGAGAGGTATCTGGTGGACGAGCGCGATGACTAGTCACGGGAGCGTGTTCGCCTTCCACGACCGAAGAACAGGGAGCGCGGCGAATGTCCGAGGCACAGTCTGACACCTCCGGCGTGAATACCGCGGTGCTCGCCGAGCGGTGGGAGCACGGGGCGCGCCAGTACGAAAAGAATCTTGACGCGGTCGATACCCATTCCAATCTGGAGCGTTGGAGCCTGCTCCTCGATACGCTGTTCGGCTCGGGAGAAGAGCTTCACACGCTCGATGTCGGCACCGGACCGGGGTACCTGGCGATTTGTCTCGCAAAACTCGGCCATGTAAGCACCGGGCTCGACTTTTCGTCGAATATGCTCAGCATCGCCCGCGAAAAGAGCCGGGAAGAAGGGGTTGAATGCCACTGGGTCCAGGGTGATGCGCAGAGTCTACCTAT
>JBKGYS010000132.1:0-6661 GCA_046545955.1 Spirochaetales bacterium
CTTCCCAGTCAGTTTCCCGTGCCGAGATGGTAAAACACGTGTCGTGTCGGCGCCCAGACAGGCGCTGAAGTGCCCGACAGGCGCTGAAGTGCCCGACAGGCGATACGGCGCCCCGACAGGCGATAGAGTATAGTCCTATGACCGTGCGAAAGTTTATTGCCCAGCCGGATTCGGTGAAAAGGCGTCACGCGCCACGTTTAATCCACGAGTACGAGCGCGCTGTTTGTTCCGCAGCGAATGCCGGGGCCGGCGCCGACGTTCGCGGGCGCTTTCCGGATCTTGTGCGGTTCCTTTCGATACTCGAATTGCAGTCATGGTTGACCCGGCGGGCGGCGGCCGCCGTGAACGAGGTCAGACGGGCAATCGCGGCGGGGGAGGAACGTAAACCCGGCGACCTGTGCCGCGGTTTGAACCGACTGCGGCACGAGCTGCTGCTGCTTGACGGCAGGGCCTCGGCGGATTGGGATTTTGATGCCTCCGGCGGCCTTACCGACGAAAACCGTCGCGACCGCGGCGAGGCGGAGGAGCCGGCCCGGCGGTTTTCGATCGGTATCTACGGTGAGTCTATTCGAAGCCCGTTTAACGTCGGAGCTATAGTTCGATGTTCGGAAGCATTCGGGGCGTCGTTCTGTGCCTTCTCGGATGATAGCGCGCCGCCTGATCACCCGCGTGCGTCCCGTTCGGCGATGGGAAGCGCGGAACACATACCGGTAATGGTGCTCGGTCTCACGGAATTGGTCGCGAAGGGATGGACCGTGTTCGCGGTCGAGCTCGGGGGTACGCCGGTGTCCCGGTTCTCGTTTCCCGATAAGGCGGTCGCGATTTTCGGGAACGAGGAGCTCGGCGCCTCCGAGATGGCGTTGGAAGCTGCGCGAGCCGGCGCGGGTATCGTGAGCATTCCCCTGTACGGCCGCAAAGCAAGTCTGAATGTCGCTACCGCGACCGCCGCCGTGCTTTCATGGTGGACTGCTTCGTTAGCCGACCGAACGCCGTAACAGCTCGGCGGATGCAGATGCGGGCCTCGCTTGCTGAGCGCGTAAGGCCGGATCGGGGACACTCGCGCACGCTTCGCGACTGTATAGCCCGCCCGGAAGTGGCCGGTATCCCTGTCGGCCGCTTCCGGCAACGCGCGGTGTTCCGGCCGGTGTCAGCGGGCCTGGCGTTTGAAGGCCTGCTCGAGCGATCTCTTGAGCTTGTACAACTGTTCGTTGGTTTTTACGCCGAAACGCTCGCGCACTCCCGGCTCGATGTACTCGATGGTGACGTGTTGGCTGTGCCGGTCGCACAACGCGTTGGCAAGATAGACGCAGCCCACGACATTCCGGTAGACAGGGTCCGCGGTGCTCGGGTTGTGGTGTGAGCCGATCGCTTCGATAAGCGGCTCGGGAAAGTTCCATTTTTCTGCGACCAGCGCGCCGATTTCCGCGTGGTTGAGGCCGCTCGCGAGGTCCTCGAGCAAACTCGTCGATAGGCCCTTGAGCTTACAGAATTGCTCGATCTGGTTAATGAGCTCGGGATGAACGCTCGAGAAGACGATCTTTCCCATATCGTGGAGAATGCCCCCGGCGTAGACATCGTCGAGAAGATCGCGGTCTTTGAGAATATGTCGCGCAATATAGTACGCGTAAAAGCCTGTCTGATAGGAGTGTTGCCACAGCTCCCGGGTTTCGGCAGTATCGCTTCCGAGTATCTGCTGGGTCCCATAGGAGTACAGCAGGTTTCGAAGTCCCCGCATCCCGACGAGTTTCACTGCCTCAAAGATGCTGTCTACCCGTTTCGGAAGCATGAACTGCGCGGAGTTCACCACCTTCAGCAGGTCGGCGGTGAGCGCCGGGTCGGTAGATATATGCTCTCCGATCTCGTGAAGGTCGGAGTCGGGATCTGAAATCATTTTTTGAATCTGGGTGATGTTTTCGGGGAATCGTGGGAGGCTATCGATGTGACGGCTGAGCTCGGCCGACACGCTGTCGAGCGCTTCGGCATGAACCTCGCTCATCGGAATGCGCATCTTCGCGACGGTTTCGTTGTTCTTGACGTCAATATCGAAGGACTCTTCGTCCAGCCCCATCTTCTTGAGCATGAGTACAAGAATGACTATGCCGAGTCCGGCGCCTTCCGAGTCGTCGAGCACACTCGTCAGAGCTTCTTCGAGACTTTCGTACGCCCTGCTGCGCGCGATTCGATCGTAAACGCGCATTTGTTCTCGCCTTGTGATTGCCGCATTGTTGACGACGTAGAGGTTCAGGACCCTTCCCTTGAAGTGGAAAATAACCTTAACGTAGAGGCCGGATTCTTTCTGAAGTTCGAGATAGCGGTCAATATCCGAGAGCGTGTCTTCCTTGAACGACTTCATCCCACGCTCGTAATCGGCATCGTTATAAATATCGAGTCCCATTTCCTCGAAATAGACACGCTTCGTGTTCGCTTTCTTCGCATTAACCGCGAGCTCGCGAAGGCAGTAGGCCAACGCGTCTTTAATGCTCTCTTGCCCGATTTCCTTAAGGAATACCTCGAGGATCTCCTCGAGCTGTGTTTCGGTTTCATGAGGCAGCTTGTAACTTTTGATGGTAAGCGGGATAGAGCTACGGACCGCCTGCTGAACCTTTTCCGGTTGAATTTTCGTGTTTGTCATGCCTCACCATTTATTCTTTGTGTAGCTCTTTTTACATTCAATTTAAGGTAATATAAGCTTGTGGTACAGAGGTCAAGGGTTAACACTCAATTCAATCCGAATACTCCTTCATGCGACGCGCCATATCCTTCAGGCGGGTCGCAACGCGGGCGTTCACGCTGCCGCGAGGAAAACTGCCGTCGTGTCCCCGCTTTCCGGCGGGTACGCCGGTGAGCACTTCCATTCCTTCATCGATCGTGGAGACCGGGTAAATGTGAAATGTGCGCTCTCGAATCGCTCTTTGCACTTCCCGCGACAGGAGCAGATTGTCCCGGTTACCCGCGGGGATGAGTACTCCCTGTGTACCGGTAACGCCTAGCTTGCGGCACACCTCGTAGAAACCTTCGATTTTATCGCTTATGCCCCCGACCGACTGGATTTCACCCATCTGGTTAATGGAGCCGGTCACCGCGATATCCTGTCTCAACGGCATTTCAATGATACTCGATAGCAGGACATAGGCTTCCGAGGAGCTGGCTGAATCACCATCGACCTCTATATAGCTCTGCTCGAACGCGATGCTTGCCCGAAGCGACAGGGGGAAATCGTGCGCGTAGGTCGATCGAAGGAAGCCTTCGAGAATGTACATGCCCTTGTCGTGGATTTCGCCGGACAATCCGCTCTCCCGCTCTATGTTAATGATGCCCTCGTCTCCGGGCGCCGACCGGGCGGTGATCAGCATGGGTCTGCCGAACGAGTAGTAGCCCCGGTCTATGACCGCAAGGCCGTTTATCCGGCCGACGGCGCTGCCCGACACGTCGAGCAGGAGTTCACCCGATACTATCTGTTCATCGATTTTCTCCTCGGGAAGGCTGAAAAGGAAGCGCCGGTTTTCGATCGCCCGCTCTACGGCGTGCCGGTCGATTTCACTCGGTTCATTGTTTCGCTCGCGGAAGTGGTGGGCTTCGCGAATGAGGTCGGCGATCATTGAAAAACGCGTGGAGAGCTTGTCTCGAAACTCGCTCAGCCGGATTCCATATTCGCATACCGCCGCCATTGCGTCGTGTGTCAGATGCGCGAGTTTTTCTTCGCGTGTAATGAAACGCATGAAGTGCAGATATTGTTGCATGGACTCTTCGCTGCGTTGCATGACCGTGTCGAACTCTGCCGGCACTTTGAACAGTTTCTGAACTTCCTCGTCGCCGTAATAGAGCATTTCGTAGAGGTATTCGCTTCCTGTTATGATTACCTTCACGTCCACGGGAATGCGGTCCGCCTTGAGTCCCGTTCCGGGCTGGCCGAAGGGCATCGGCGCCTGTCGAATGCCGGTTTCGTTGTAGTGAAGGACCCGTTTCAGCGCGTTCCACGAGTCCTCCTGCGGCAGGATATCTTCGGCGCGAAGAACAAGGTATCCGCCGGATGCCCGGAGAATGGAACCGGCTCGAAGCATCATGAATCCGCTTCGGTGCTCGCTCGATTCCTCCGGAACCGGGTCCTGCGTACCGAAGAGCGTGGGGTAGTCGGGATTGGACTCGAAGATGACCGGGACTGTTTGTGTGTCAGCGTGGTCTACGAGGATGTTTACGCGGTATCGCGACAGAGGGGGGCTGCCGTCCTCATCCTTTTCCGGGCCGTCGGGCAGGAAGAACGAAAGGTGCTGCTCTACGTCCGCACACATGCGGTCGAGATATTCGCGCACCGGGCTGTCGGAAAACCGGTCGCGAAGCGGCTTGAAGGCTTCTTCTATGTCGGGGCGGGCCGCTTCGATCGTCAGTTCATCGAGAGAGCGTTCCATGTCTTCGCGATTGGAGTGCATCTTCTGGTAGATGCTCTTTAGCTCGTCGAGGTAGTGGTAGTAGCGTTCGCGAATACGATTCCATTCGGACTCGTCGATCTCTCCCGAGGTGAGCATGCGTTGCAGATCGTCGAAGGTAACCGCCTGTTCGCCGACGATCGGAAAAATATCAGCCTGACCGTTTTCATCTTCGTGAGCGTGAACGACGCTGAATCCGTCGGCTGCAAGCCGTCGTTCGAAGTCAGTGACAAGCTGGTTCTCCCATCCCTCATTGGACAAAAGAATTCGGTCTTTCTCCCGCTTGAAATTCTGCTTTTCGAGAAGCGCGCGGACAATCTGCTTTAATTCATTGAGCAGGTTCTCGATGCCTTCACGCAGCACGCGTGCCTCGCCACGTGGGAGTGAAAGTATAACAGGCGCTTCCGCGTGTTCGAAGCCGAAAAGCGCTACGATATCCTCGAGGTGCTCGGTTCCTCGCTCGTAATTCTCGAGAACAGATCGAATGGCGGTTCGCTTTCCGGTTCCGTTGGGGCCCGTGGCGAACACGTTGTAGCCCTTCGCCGGTATTCGTACGGCCATATTGAGTGCCTGCATCGCCCGGGGTTGTCCGATTACGGTGAAATGCGATGTTTCGGTGTCGAGCCGTGCGATCTCCTGTGGATCTACGGCGAATTCAACGGCCTGATCGTCGATACGACGCTTCTCGATTTCGACGCTCGTCGGTGTGTCGCGTTGTTCATTGAGGGACATTGCCGTCCACTATATCCTTCCGGTATACGCTTTGAGAACACCCGCAGGCGGGTCCGCGCGCAGCGACGCGTGGTCGTTTCGTGGCCGTAAAAAAACACCACGGTGGTGAACAGTAAGGACGGCTTGAAATCCCTCGCGACAGCCCGCATACTTCCATGAAGCTCATGCATATCGAAACACTTGATCTGTATTTCCGCTCGTTTCTCCCGTTCGAGCAGTTCGAGGCCACCGATCCGTCGCTCAACGGCTTTCAGGTTGGTCGACGCTCGGCGGACGTGCAGAAGGTCGCGTTCGCCGTCGACGCCTGCCAGGAAACCTTTCACCGAGCCTCTCTGTGGGGAGCCGATGTCCTTGTAGTGCACCATGGTATCTTCTGGGGTCGGGCGGAGGCGATTCGCGGGCCTATGTACGTGCGTGTTCAGCAGCTTATCGAGCGGGATCTTGCCCTCTATGCGGTGCACCTCCCGCTTGATCAACACTTGGTGTACGGTAACAACGCGCAAATGGCCATGGCGCTGGAACTGACGAACCTGCAGGCGTTCGGGCACATAAAGGGGCAGCCGATCGGCTGTCGAGGGGACTTCGAGAAACCGGTATTGCTCGAAGAGATTAACCGGATACTATTCGGTGGTACCGAGAACACGATCAGCGTGCTTCCTTTCGGTCCACAACACGTGCGAAACGCAGGATTCGTGTCCGGTGGAGGCGGTTCTGCATTCGACGAAGCGGTGGAGCTTGGCCTGGATCTTTTCGTGACCGGGGATGCGTCGCATACCCTTTACCACCGCGCCCTCGAAACGTCGATGAACGTCGTCTTCGGCGGGCATTATCTTACCGAAATCTGGGGTGTCAAGGCACTCGCTGAGAAGCTTTCGACCGAGTACCCGGATATAGAAACGACATTTATCGATGTTCCGACCGGACTTTAGCGCCTGGAGCGGGAGCATCGCGGGAAATGGCACAGTATGACCGACGATAAACAGATCAGCGAAGCAGCACACCCGGACATTCGTTCAAGAATCAATCCATTAAGCCTTATGGTCGGTGTAATACTTCTGGATCAGATTACCAAAGCGCTTATTGTCGCCCGGGTCGAGATTTATACCGTTGGGGCCGAGTACTTCGGCGGGCTCGTGCGCATTATTCACACCCGCAATCCGGCGGTTGCATTCAGTCTCGGACAGAGTATCCCCGAGCCCTGGCGGTCGGTCGTCGTCACAGTGATTCCGGCGCTCGTGCTCATCGGCGTATTTCTCTATTATTGGTTCGGTACCGATCTCACTCCCGCGCAACGCTGGATGCTCGCAGGCGTGATCGGCGGCGGCTTTGGAAATCTTATAGACCGTTTCATACGGTCTCAGGGCGTGGTAGACTTCGCAGATGTCGAGTTTTTCGGCATTTTCGGGCTCGATCGCTGGCCGACGTTCAACGTCGCCGATTCAAGCGTGGTTGTCTGCGGAATCCTGTTTGTGGTGTCGGTTATTCGGCTCGAGCATCAACGAAAT
>JBKGYS010000133.1:0-6643 GCA_046545955.1 Spirochaetales bacterium
ACTCCCTTCCGATTGAAAAGGTAGCTGACGCACCCGTTTTCCCCGAGATTTCCGTTTCCCTTGTTGAATATGCTTCTCACATCGGCAGCGGTTCGATTGCGATTATCGGTCAGGCATTCGACCATAATCGCCACGCCACCGGGACCGTAGCCTTCGTAGGTTATCTCAACGTATTCGCTCCCCTCGAGGTCTCCGGTACCCTTCTTTATTGCCCGCTCGATGTTTTCCTTGGGCATGTTGGCGCTCTTCGCGTTGGTAACGGCTGTGCGTAGCCGTGGGTTTGTCTCCTCATCCCCACCTCCTTCGCGCGCCGCTACCATGATTTCGCGAATAAGCTTGGTAAAGAGCTTACCGCGCTTCGCGTCCTGAGCGCCCTTCTTGTGACGTATTGTTGCCCATTTACTGTGACCTGACATCGTAACTCCTGATTTCGTATATCGTTGCACCGTCGATACATCCGGGCCCCCGGCGCGCGGCGAACGGTAGCACGCGCCCCAGCCGGTGTCAACGTGCCCACATCGACCTCGAATCCTATACTACCGAACCCCGCCGAGCCGCGAAACAGGGGTCATGCGAAAAAAAATCCGCGAGTGAATCTGCTCTTCCGCTACCGGTCCGAAGTGCATTGAACTCAACGAGCGGCCGCGGCTGTCGCCTTCAATCCAGTACTCACCCTCGGCAAGCTCTATTGCGTCGGTTGTCCCCGAAACCGGGTTCTCATCGGCAATCGTGTACTCTTGTGAGGGACGAATCACACGGACCGAGCCGTCACGTTCGTCGATATCACCGATTCGACGCCCCCGCTCATCGGTTACCTCGGCCTCAAATCGGTCGAATTCGACCGTATCACCCGGAATCGCTACTATGCGCCCGGCGACAGGCCTTCCTTCCCACGCTTCACCGAATCCTCCGAGAAGGCCGAAGCGTTGCAGCGTAACAACACGGAGCACCGAGTCGGCCATGCGCAGCATGAACGGCACCGGCCGCGCGTACGGCGGGTAGTAGACAACAACATCCCCTCTTTCGGGTGTCGACGAGCCGATTCGCGCGCCGGTAAACGGAATCGGCAATCCGTACGCCGACGGTGAAACAAGAACCCGATTACCCTCGGCAAGCTCGGGCGCCATTCCCACGCCGGCGATTCGTACGCTCGAGACCACAAAAAACGAAAGTATGTGAAAAAAAACGAGAAATGCGATTAGCACGGTCAAAAGCTTCCGAAGCCGCCTCGAGAGGCTATGCTCTTGCGGTCCTTTATACGTGCGTGCCTGGCGAATGCTGCTCATGAGCGTTTCGTAGATCCGTATTGGAGTTAATGTCTACTGTCACCGAATCGTACCGACTCGGTCGAACGGCCAGTAGCGTATCATGCTGCGTCCGAGTACCGCATCCCGGGGAACCGGACCAAAGTCACGCCCATCGCGGCTATTATCGCGGTTGTCGCCGAGACCCATAATATAGTCTCGCGGTACATACCAGCCGCTTGCAGCTTCGGCATGGTTGCGCCGGTTGCTTTTGACATGGGGCGCTACCTGAAGGCGAGTGCGATGATACCCGGCCTGCACCGAAAACCTGTCGCTGGCCGGTTGTTCGTCGATCCGGCTCAATTCCCGTCGGATGCGGGGTGTGGGTCGAAGTCCGTACTCCTGGTACGCTCGAGCAGCCCCCGCGTACTCAAACGATCCGAGAACGTCGGTGTCGACAAGACGTCTTACCGTGTAATCGATACCGAGGCGGTCCATATGTTCGTCTTCCGACATCCATCGCCCGGCACCCTCCGGGCGAAACTCGTGTATACCGCGGTTGACCCGAATACGATCGCCGGAGAACCCGGCCGCCCTCTTAATAAGAAACTGTTCGCGAGGTCGCCCCTGTTCGTCGCGATCGAGGTTAACCAGGCTCAGTGTGACCATGAATACCAGCCGATGGAACAGCTCGATTACCGGTCCCTTCGAAACGTAGGATGGATTCTCAAAAATAACTATTTCGTTTCGCTCAGGCTGAGTAAACCCGGGAAGCTTGCCATATCCGGGGATCAGCTCAGGCCCGTAAACAGCTTTATTCACGAATATGCGATCTCCGATCTCCAGAGACGGAATCATCGACCCGGAGGGGATTACGTAAGCCTGAAGCAAGTACTGATTGAGCAGAAGCACGACCACAGCCGCCCAGAGAAAGCTCTCGACCCAGCTCCAGATCGTTCCCTTGTCCGCCTGTTTCCGTCGTGCCTTCCATTTGCGTCGACGGCGCCAGGTTAAAAAATGTTCAGCGCTGCTTTGAACGCGAGTACTCCAATGCGGCATTATAGTGCGAGAGCGTACCAAGGAGACCGAGAAGCGACAAGCGGCAGCGAGAAGCGACAAGCGGCAGCGAGAAGCGACAAGCGGCCGGGCAGACACGAAGCTCGAAATGCGGTCATACTTCGGACAGGATTTTATGGATTTTGATGCATTGACCCCGGACCTGGTTCTCTACGCTGTAGAACAGGCTTTCGACATGGTGCTCGACGGATCGATCACCCCCTACCCAAGCTATATTAACCGCGTGTACGGAGTGCGGACGGATGACGGCGAAGACAAGATCGTAAAGTTCTACCGGCCGGACCGCTGGAGCGCCGCTGCGATCGCAGACGAGCATTTGTTTCTCCACGATTGCTACAACGACGAAGTTCCGGTCGTGCCGCCGATCGCCGATTCGGAAGGAGACACGCTGCACGAAATCGAGCTCGATAACGATAGAGCTTTTCTATTCGCATTGTACGAGAAAACCGGTGGAAGAAACTTCGACGCCGAGAACGATGATGATTGGTACCGCCTCGGGACCCTGACCGCGCGCGTTCATCTCGCGGGTCGCATTCGGCGGGCACCCGCGCGTCTGATGTGTCATCCCGAGGCGGTGACACGTCGTTACGTGGAAGAAATTCTATCGGCGGAGGTTATGAGCCCTGAGCAGCGCAGCACCTTTGAAGCCTTATGTACGCACATGATCGGCACCACTGCACCGTTGTTCGAGGATCTTCCCGTACAGCGTGTCCACGGCGACTTTCACCGCGGAAATATACTCGACCGCCCCGACACCGGATTGCTTGTCTTCGACTTCGACGACATGATGAACGGGCCGCCGGTGCAGGATCTATGGCTGCTGCTTCCTGACTACGCCGCCGAGTGCGCTCGCGAGATCACCATGCTTATTGATGGGTACGAGCAGTTTCTTCCGTTCGACCGTCGCCAACTCCCGCTGATCGAACCTCTGCGCTTCATGCGTATGATTTACTTTCTTGCGTGGCAGGTCCGGCAGCGCTTCGATCACTCGTTCTACCTGACGTTTCCTCACTGGGGCAGCGAGGCGTTCTGGAATCGCGAACTCGAAGAGCTGCGTACCCAGCGCGAGATCGTCGACGAGCAGCTGCGTTGACAGTGCAAAATACCGCTCCCTATACTTTCGGTTCACAAGACGACCAATGCCCGTGACGGGCAAGTGAGATTCCATGGCTCCAACAAACCGCAACGACAACAAAGACAAAAAGCACTCGGTAAAAAGGCCCAAGGCGAAACCAAACGATTCCGATCACGAAGAGCCTCCCGCCGTAACACTTAAACCGCTTTTCGGAATATCACCGGGGGCTTATGTGACACTGTTGCTCGCCGCTGCGCTGCTGCTGGCACTGTTCGTTCTGCTTTAGCTGCCCGGGATCGTCTCGTCGAATAGAGAGGTGACAGTCGAGAGCTCGCCTTCGCGGGCGGAGGTATTCCACGACGGCAACCGTATCGGAAGCACTCCAACCACCGTTTCGCTTCCACGGGGAACGCAAGTACTCACGCTCTCTCGACCAGGATTCGTCGATACAGAAATCGAAGTAGATGTTCCCCGGCGCCGTTTCGCAACGCTTCTGGTACCCCCGAAAACCAACGAACAAGCGGTACTCGAACCGCTCGACGGGCTTTCCGAGGATCATTCAGAGCGCCGGGAGTTCGCGGCGAGAGAAACGCTTAACAACGGGTATCCCGATGAGAACTTCACGATCGACGCATTGTTCGCACAGGCGGGAGCCGAACTGACCGAATCCGGGGAAATCGGCGAATCAACGTCGAGCCGTCCTTTACCTCCTACTCTTTCGGAAGTCGCCGAGGACGTTACAGCCATAACCGCGCACACCGCAGAGGAAGACGCCGGGGTCGCAGAGCGGCAAACAGCGTACTTTGAAGATTTTTTGTTAGGTAGTATACAAAATGTTACAAGCCACGCCATGGCGCGCGATCTGACGCATGCCGCATGGCGCAGTGCAAGCGCGAGTGGGACGCCGAGCGCTCTGTCAGCGTCGCAGATAGTGCACTATTTTATAGACTCTCACAGTGATTCTGAAGGATACCCCGCGTGGCTGGAAACAGTGACCAGCGCGCAGCGGTCATCACGGATTCGTCAGGCGGCGTCCTACGAGGATTTCATCGAACGCAATAGCAACCTTGACTCCGAACACGGACCTATGCTCGATGACGCGATTGCCGATCTCGAACGCGATGGAGAACGCAGCGGCACTCCGATCGACGCTTCGGATATTGACGCTTCGGAGTCTGCACTACCCGACTTTGTCCGGGTACCGGCGGGAGGCGTGCTTCTCGGCTACGCGGAAGACGGTAGCGACGAAGACTCCGAGGTAACGCGCAGTCTTCGCCGGGTTGAATCCTTTTATATCTCGAGAACTCCGGTGAGCCGCGCTCAGTGGGATACATTCGTCGAGGATAATCCAGAGTGGCATCCCGATAATCGGTCGACACTTGTCGACGAGGGGCTCGCTCAAACGGGCTACCTCGCCGGCTATTCCGAGGAGAGCTCGCCGGACCTCCCCGTTACCGGGGTATCCTTCTACGCGGCGCGGGCCTTCGCCCGCTGGGTCGATGAAATCTCCGGTGATGCATGGAAGGTGTCGCTCCCAAGTGAAACCCAATGGGCTCACGCGGCAGCACTCGATCGTCACGGTCGAAGCGACGAGGACTTAATATTCGGTTTTTCCACCGGCGCCCGGTCTCTTACGGACGGTTCAGAACGAGCCGGGAACCTTGGTCTTGTAGACATGCTTGGCAACGTGTGGGAATGGACGGACACTCCCTACTACAGTGCCGACACCGTGTTACGGGTCGATTCCGACTACGCCGACCTCGGATTCCCCAATTCAGCGGTCGTGCGCGGGGGTTCATGGGCGAACGCAGCCGACGAAATTGGATGGGATAGCCGGGGCGGCCAAACGCTCGATTGGACGACACCGTTTCTCGGATTCCGACTCGTCGCCGAGGAAACAGGAGATTGAACGAAGTGTCTGAATACGGAGTCAAGTTGCTGGCGAAGAATAAACGTGCCTTTCACGAATATACTGTGGAGGATACGATTGAGTGCGGGATCGAATTATTCGGCACCGAAGTAAAATCAGTGAAAGGCCGAAAATTCAACTTCTCGGATTCCTACGCCCGGATAAAGCGTGGGGAACTGTGGCTGCATGGTCTGCATATCTCGCCCTGGTCGCATGCGACAGAGTTTAATCACGAGCCTCTGCGCAGTAGAAAACTGCTTGTTCATAAGGCCGAGATTAAGCGTCTGAAAAGGCGTGCTACCGAACGGGGGTTCACCCTCGTGCCCCTGGACCTCCATTTGAAAAACGGATTGGTCAAAGTAACGCTCGGCATGGTGAAGGGGAAGAAACTGCACGATAAACGCCAGTCAATTCGAAACAAGGATCTGAAACGCGACCAGGAACGAGAGACAGCAGGTAGGTATTGAAGGTACTGTACTATGCAAGGCGTAACAGAAACCTTAACCCATGCGGCAATCGCGGAAACCCTGGCAGTTCAGGCGGGAGCATTAATACGAAGACACTTTCTCGCCTCCACGGCCGCGGTAGAAATTAAGTCGGATGGAAGCCCGGTAACAACCGCCGACCGAGAAGCAGAGCAGTTTCTTCGCGAGAGGATTCAAGCGCTGTTTCCCGCCGATACGGTAATCGGCGAGGAATTCGAAACCCGGCAGGGATCAAGCTCCTATTCTTGGGTACTCGATCCGATCGACGGTACAAAGTCCTTTGTCGCGGGGGTGCCGCTTTTCACGGTGCTTATTGGGCTACTCTGCGAGGGCGTTCCGGTCGCCGGCGTGATTCACAATCCGATAACCTTCGAAACCGTCGCTGCGACATCCGGATTCGGTTGCACGTACAACGGGCGTCCAACGCGTGTTCGTAGCTGCGCGAGCCTCGATGAGGCGCTCGTCCTCGTAACAGATCCGGCCGACCTTGCTCGCCGACGCCCGCAGTTTTCGGATCGTCTTAATCGTACCGCCGGACAAATCCGCACCTGGGCTGACGGATACGGATATCTCCTCGTGGCATCCGGACGCGCCGATGCGATGATCGATCCGATAATGAACTCGTGGGACGTCGCCCCGATGAAACCGATTATTACCGAGGCCGGGGGCTCGTGGAGCGACTTTTCGGGTAACGATTCGGGATTAGGCGATAGCGCGGTCGCTGCGGGTGAAGTCGTGCACGGTCGCCTTCTCGCTTGGTTGACCGAAGATCACCGAAATGCGTAATCTGTAGACTTAACGGGGGTGCACAGGTTTCGACGGTTGAGGTTCCGGTCTGTTGACTGCAGGCAGA
>JBKGYS010000134.1:0-6513 GCA_046545955.1 Spirochaetales bacterium
GGGCGCCGAGGCCTACGACGACTGGGTGACCGGAGACCTGGCCTTCGATTCGCCTGAGGTCAGACGGGCTTTCGACATCCTCGGAGAGATCTGGCTCGACGAGGAGATGGTGCTCGGTGGTACGGACAATATTCTAACGATGCCCTACGGCGACGCGCACACGCCACTGCTCAACGATCCACCGGATGCCATGATGATGCGCCAGGCGAGTTTTATACCGAGCTTCTTCCCCGACGAGATTGAAATCGGCGAGGAGATCGACTTTTTTTACCTTCCCCCGATCGACGAGGAACACGGCGAGCCGGTGCTCATGGCCGGCGATATTGTCGGTGTGTTCGAAGACCGGCCGGAGGTTCGCGAGGTGGTCGAGTTTATGCTCACGCCCGAGTCGACGCGTGCACAGGTGGAGGCCGGCAACTTCATCGCGGCGCATAAGGACGCACCGCTCGACTGGTACCCGACGGATGCCGACGCGCGCATGGCCGAGATTCTGCGCGATGCCGATGTGGTACGCTTCGATGCATCCGACATGATGCCCGCGTCGGTGGGAACGGGTTCGTTCTGGAGCGGCATGGTCGACTATGTCGGCGGAGAATCGCTCGACAGCGTTGTCGAATCGATAGACGACGACTGGCCGGAAGAATAACGCTGCGTACGGCACAGGGGTCACTCGAGACTCCTGTGCCACTGCTCTCCCGCCCCCCGCCTGAGCTAACAGCAAACGCTTCATTGACCGGAACGCAAAAACGCGTCATGAATGTGATCCCGATGGAACGCAGTGAAAGCCGCCGAATTCTTCTGGTCGATGACGAGCCGATCGTGGCGCTCGCGGAAAAACAGACACTCGAGGGCTTCGGCTACGCCGTTGAGACCTCGCGAAGCGGCGAGGATGCGGTTGCCCGTATTGCTCGGGGTGAACGCATAGACCTTGTGCTCATGGACATAGACCTTGGCTCGGGGATAGATGGCACCGAGGCAGCCTCGCAGATTCTTGAGCTGCACGAGCTTCCCGTTGTGTTTCTCTCTGGGCACAGCGAACCGGAGATAGTCGAACGTACCGAGCGGGTAACCTCATACGGCTACATTCTCAAGGGTTCGCCGGACACCGTTCTCTACGCGTCGGTACGCATGGCGTTTCGCCTGTTCGACGCCCGCCGCAGCCAGCGTGCGGCCAACGACGATCTACGACGCAGCGAAGAAAAATACCGTACGCTTTTTAATCTCGCTCCCGTTTCGCTTTGGGAAGAGGATATGTCGATGGTTAAGCGCCGCCTCGACAAAATCGTGGAACGGTTACCCGGCAACGCGCCGCGAGCCGAGGCACTCTCGGCGTTTCTCAGGGAAAGCCCTGAGACGACTTCAGAGCTTGCCGCGCTCGTTCAGGTGCTCGACGTGAACGACGCAACCTACCGAATGTTCGACGGATGGACACGTCCGAACTCTCTCTGGGAACCCGAGCGCCCGTGGGGCTCTCCCTCGGAGGAGAATGTACGCGCTCAGCTGTGCACGATCGGAAGTGGGGACACGTCGTTTGAGACCGTGGACACACAGTATCGGACCGACGGGCAAGCGCTGACCGTCGAGGTTCACTGGCAGGTTGTACCCGGGCACGAGCACGACTACTCGCGAGTTCTCGTGAGTATCATCGATATAAGCGAATACAAGAACGCCGAGGCGCGCATCGCGGGGTTGCTCGAGGAACGCGAGACGGTGCTTCGCGAAAGCCATCACCGGATAAAAAACAGTTTTCTCACCGTCTCCTCGCTTCTCTCGCTTCAAGCGGCGCGGTCGGATAATCGCGACGCCACGCTCGCACTCGACGAAGCGGCGAGTCGTGTTCGAAGTATGATGCTGCTCTACGAAAAGCTGTACCGCAGCGAGCACTACGGCGAGCTCGACGCCGGCGCGTATCTCAGCGAACTCGTCCGCGATGTCGTAAACACGTACTCGCGTGAGCAACAGATCGAGCTTCACGTTCGAGTTCCGGAGACCCGGATTTCTTCGAAAACCGCACAGTCGCTCGGAATTATCGTAAACGAGCTCGTCACCAATTCGCTGAAGCACTCGGTGAGACCCGGCGACGCGGGGAGCATTTACCTCGAAGGTACCCGGGAAAACGGCCGGCTCGTGCTCTCCTATCGCGATGTGGTCGAGTCGGGACCGTCCGCTTCGGACTCGGGGGCCGGGCCCACAGCCGGCGCGGACACATCCGACGATACGCTCGACGCAGGCCTCGGCAACGAGCTTATACATACACTCGTTTCGCAGATCGGAGGAGAGCTTCTGCACGACACGGTACAAGGCGACAGCGAGACCCGCATTGCGCTGCCGGTCGAATAGCGCGAGCCCGCGATGTAATCGAGCCCGGCATTCGCGCCGCCTGCACCCTGACAGGAGGCCGATCCCGCGTTATCATTACCGAGTATGAGACACCGAGACAAACAGAATGTATCGCGAATACGACGGGCCTTTGCCCGCGTTGCTACGGGTGCGGTTGTCGTTGTGGCGATCGGCGGCTGCGAGGGGCTTTTCGGAGCGTTTCTTGAGGATGTTTATCTCGAGACGCTCGAACCGGCCGAGCTCAGCGTGGAAATCACAAACCTACCCGACGATGTTGAACGCGCCGACGTCTGGGTAACCGAAGCCGAAACCGACGAAATATCGCTTGAAGGAATCGATCCCGAGGACGAAGACGCGATCGAAGAGGCGGTAGAGGACTGGCTCGACGAACAGGATGTGCCCGAGGAGATCCCCGAGGACCCCGAGGACTTCGTCGCGGGATACGGGGTAGCCGACACCGATTCCGATGAGTACATCGACGACGGCGAGATCTCGAGTACGGTATCGCCGGAGGCCAACTTTAGCGGCAGCGATCCGCCTGTAATCGAGAACGCTGATCCCGACGAGATCGACGGCGATATCTACGTCGTGAACGCAGCGATTACTCGGTCCGACAGTGAGCCCGAAATCGGCGTATGGTTCGCCGTTGTCGGCGCTGAAGGCGACGGTGGGGAGTCAAGCGCCGCGCTCGATTTCGAGAACGACGACCAATTCCCGAGCGGCGAATAAGCTGCGCAGAAGCCACGACGCACGGGGCCGGCACTCGCTAATGTGGGTCCGAGCTCCGCTCGCGTGCTCTTATCGCGCTTGCCCTTCACTCACCATTTTCACGAGCATACCCGCTTCGACGGTGCTTTCCGGCTGCAGTTGATTCAGCCGCGCGATCTCCTCGAGCGCTACCGGCGGCTGTTCCTCGGCGTAGTACCCGTCGTAGAACTCCGCGAGCGTTGAGCTTCGGTCGTTCTCCACAACACGAAGCCGCATCGGCTCGACGGCGAGCGCATCCGGGTCGGTGAGCTCGCGAAAACTCTCGATCGAGCGATTTACCCTCCCGCGGTGTGTACCCCACTCGGTCGAATCGCCGTAGCCGATAATCTGATAGACCGCGCCGTCGTACTCAATGAACGCGGCCTGTCCGTCGAGGCTTCCCTCCCCGGTTTGCACGCTGAACTCGCCGGTGACCGCCGGCAGCCCGTTAATGCTCGTGCGCGAGGAAACATCGGCCTGCACCTCTTCGAGTTCGAAGAACTGCCTCGAGGCGGAATCCGCCGAGTCTTCCTGCGAGATGGTAAGCTGCACGGCGGTCGTGCTGTTCTCGTCGACCGCGACGACCGACTCCCGCTGGTTGACAACCGACCAGCCGCTCGGGAGGTCAAAGCGGAATCGCAGATCCGGATGATAGAACACATCACCCCGGACATACCCCTCGCGCGGATTTTCGCCGTACAGCATGCCGTCGAGCCGCTCGAGGTATTCGTTACGACCGTCGTCGCGGTAGCTCTGTTCGCCGAGCGCGTTAATCGCGCTTCGAATTTCATCCTGACGGTTCTCCGGATAGGGGTGGGTGGAAAGCCACTCGGGAAGGCGGCCACTACCGCCGGCATCCGAAACACGGCGAAGCGTTTCCATAACACCGATAAGAGCCTCCGGATCGTAGCCGAGGTTGGCCATGTAGCGCACACCGAGCTCGTCCGCTTCGTGCTCGTGCGAACGGCTGAAGGAGAGAAACAACAGCTGCATGCCCGTACCGGCGAGCGGGGCGAAGCGTTCGAGCTCGGGCTGAAGCACGACCGCGAGACCGATTCCGAGCTCGGCCATCTGCGCACGGCTCATGCGCGTCGATCCGTGTCGGCCTGTGACATGCCCGATTTCGTGCCCGAGCACGCCGGCAAGCTGCGCCTCGCTGTTGAAGTGCGCGAGAATCCCGCGGGTGACGTACACGTGGCCGCCGGGGAGCGCAAAGGCGTTGACGGTATCGTCGTCTATGACCTTGAACGTCCACGGTAAATCCGGCCATTCGCTCTCCTCCGCCATATCCCGTCCGAGGCCGGAGACGTAGCTTTGAAGCTCGGCATTATCGGAGAGGCCCATTTGCCGGCTGATGTCGGCGTCCGCCTCCCGCCCGAGTTCAATTTCCTGCTCCACGCTCATAAGATTGAACTGCCGGGCGCCGGTCGCCGGGTTGGTCGCGCAGGAGGCAAGGGAGACGAGGAGAAGAGCGAGAACACCGCCGATTCCGGCGACGCGCATAACGCTGTGAGGGGACGCGGGTGAAAACATCGATCTATACCTTCCGGAACATGGAATCTGAGTCTATCAGTATACCGCCTTCGCGGGACGAGGTGAATATTGCAGATGTCCGAAAACATATTCGCGCAAGCGCTGCGTTGCCCCCGGATACCGAGCGCGGCAGCCGGTGTCGCAGGTCCGTGGTAGTCGGTTAGACCACTCGTTGGTGTTACGACCGACGATAGCGGTACCGAGGTATGCCCCTGGTCGGCGAAATCTTAGGTTTCTTGCCTCTTTTTCCTGATACACGCCCAGGATGGGAGCCCGAGTCGCAGGTAAACCGGTTCAAAACGGTTTTTTAACAGTCGAGCGCATTGCCGGGGTACGAAACCGCTGCTACGCTGTTAGCGGTAAGATGGAATAAGTCGTTCAATTCAAGGGGGACGGTATGATTCGTAAGGTGTGTTTATTGCTGTTATTCGCATCCGCGGTCTCGGTCGCTACGGGATTCGGTCAGTCGGCGGTGGATATTGCCGACTTTGAGGATATGGAAGGCTGGACCGTCGCGGCCGGCGACTGGAGCGTCTCGGAAAACCGTATGCACCAGGAAGACACGAACGCGCTTATGGCACGGGTTGACCGCGAAGTGCCCGCCGAGGGGGAGTATGAGATCCGCTTTACCGTTCAGTACGAGGGCGGCGGCTATGCAAGCGAAGAGGACCTCGCCAATGAAATTCTGCACGGCGGATTCGGCGTGCACGTGGGAATGAGCGACCCGCTTCTTGAAACCGAGAGCTGGGGAGCCGGCGAGGGTTACCTCCTGTGGCTCAACCTCGATACCCGCGAACAAACCGCAGAAGACCACCCACTGCACCACGGGCTGCGTGCTCAGGTGTATGAAAGCAATGGCCCCGTGGACATGGATCTGCTGCGTGCCGATTGGGCCGAACGCGTGGTCGGGAATGAACGCGTCAGTCTCGATGTTTCAGCCGCGTACGAAGAGATTGGTGGTAGCATGGAAATCGCCGATCTCGCCGATGAGCTTTCCGAACCGTATACCATCCGCATTCGCGTAAACCCGGAAAGCGGAGTTGTGCGGCTCGACGATCCCACCGGTTCGGGCTGGCTCGCGATGCCGCTCGACGCCGACAAGCTCCAGGAGGGCGATTACGTGTCGCTTCGCACGAACAGTCTCGCCGCGAGTTTCGGAAGCTTCGGGATTTACGAAATCGACTGAGCGGGAAACCGTGCCTTCCATCCGCTGTGGCTACCCGGGGTTCCGGGTAGCCCGGGGAGGTGCTACCGGCGGCTCCCGCGTGCTTGCATTCCCGCGCAGGCAGCGCTACGCTTAGCGCTACATATGGGACGCGTCGCAGTAGTTGGAAGCATCAACATGGATCTCGTCGTGCACACCCCGCGCATGCCGCGGATCGGCGAGACCATTATCGGCAGTAACTTTATGACCGCCTGCGGAGGCAAGGGCGGCAACCAGGCCCTCGCCGCGTCGCGGCTCGGCGGGCAGGTATCCATGCTTGGCTGCGTGGGCGAGGACGCATTCGCGCCCGAGCTTCGCGCCAACCTCGAGGCCGCCGGTGTGGACACGGCGGCCGTTCACACTACCGGCGCCGCGGCGACCGGTACGGCCACTATTGTCGTCTACGAGGGCGACAACTTCATTATTATAGATCCCGGGGCAAACCACCACATTACGAGGGCGCACGTCCAGGCGTTCGGTGAGGTCATCAGCGCTTCGGATATTGTGCTTATTCAGCTGGAGATACCGCTTGATATTGTCGCCGAAACGGTGCGCGTCAGCGCCGAATGCGGCACCCCCGTGCTCCTTAACCCGGCGCCGGCGGCCGAACTCGACAGCGAGACGCTCGCAGGCATTACCTGGTTCACGCCCAACGAGGGCGAAGCGGCGACGATCGCCGGGCTCGGCGG
>JBKGYS010000135.1:0-6438 GCA_046545955.1 Spirochaetales bacterium
GAAAGCCCGATCGCTCGGCCGGTTGCTTATCAGAGCATTCGCCGGACGTTAGGCTCCGCCTTTCCGGTCGTTCGCAGCGCCTATGCGTTCGTCCAGATGTACGCGACCTACTGGTCGTTTACCGTTGCAAGCAACGGGCCGGATATCGCCGCCTACGATGGAGACACCATCGACAAGCGAATCCGTAACCGGGGCCTCGACGATCTAAAAATGATAAACGGCGACACATGGCAGGCTATGCAGGTGCCCTTTCCGTATATAAGCACGATCCATCGCGAAACCGTTCCTGTTATTACGGATGAGGCACCGGACTTTCCCGATCACTTTCGACAATAGAGTAGCGACCACTCCATATTCCTGAAATCCGCCGGCCGGCGGGTTCCCAGCACTTGTCGGTGGCGACGCGGCGCGGTACTATATACCCCATAAACGATAAATTTTATCTTTACGGAATTATTGTTAACTCTATGAAACTTAGGTATTACGAACAATGACAGTACCGGCTCAAATACGAACTTCCGCATCACTCATAAAATCGTTCGGCGTTGAAGGGCTCTTCGTCGTGCTTACGCTCATAACCATGGTCGGCGGGTGGTTTGCCGCTCGCGCCGACGCCTCCACGCTTTCGGCGATTCTCTACGCAATCGCCTTCGCCGGCGGCGGCTACTTCGGCGTAATCGCGAGCTTTCAGAGTCTGCGCGAGCGTAAAATCGATATTGATCTACTAATGGTGCTCGCCGCCGGCGGCGCGGCGGCGGTGGGTGCTCCGTTTGAAGGTGCGCTGCTGCTGTTTCTATTCTCGCTCTCCAACGTACTTCAAAACTTCGCGATGGATCGCACGCGCAACGCCATACGCGCGCTTTCAGCGCTGCGGCCGGATACCGCTATCGTACTCGAGTCAGCCGATTCCCAGCGCGGAACCGATAAGCCGATCAAAGAGATTCCGGTAGGAGCGTACCTGCAAGTACGCCCGGGCGACCGAATCGCGCTCGACGGCGTCGTTGTCAGCGGGCAGAGCACCGTCGATCAGTCGAGCATTACCGGAGAATCACTGCCGGTAGAAAAAAGCGTAAACCACGAAGTGCTCTCCGGGACCATGAACCAGGAAGGCGAGCTCGTCGTTCGCGTCACGAAAACAAGCAACGAGTCCACTCTCGCCAGGGTCATAACGCTTGTCGAGCAGGCGCACGAAAGCAAAGCCACGAGTCAGCGCTTTCTCGAGACGTTCGAGCAGTACTACGCGATCGTCGTAATCCTCGCGACCGTTCTCGCGGGTATTCTACCACCGTATCTATTCGGAACCGCGTGGGACGTAAGCGTGTACCGAGCCATAACCCTTATGGTCGCCGCCAGCCCGTGCGCTCTCATTATAAGTACTCCCGCGAGCATTCTTTCGAGCATTGCAAACGGGGCACGCAACGGCATCCTATTCAAGGGCGGCGCGTACGTCGAGCAGGCCGCTGGAATCGAGGCCATTGCCTTCGACAAGACCGGAACGCTTACCGAAGGTAGACCGCACGTATCGGGCGTATTCCCTGCCGAGCATGTGAGCGAAAACGGGCTGCTCGCCGCTGCCGCCTCGCTCGAGAGTAAGAGCGAGCACGTCATAGCCCAGGCCATCTGCGAGGCCGCCAACGAGAGAGGGTTAGCCTACCGCAGTCCGCGGGAGTTCAACAGTACCTCGGGAATCGGAATCGAAGGGCAGGTAAATGGCCGAAATCTTCTCATCGGCAGCCCGTCACTGCTGACAAGCGTAACGGTAACCGCGGCAGACCACCGCCTCGCGGCCCTTCGCAAGCAGATAGATGAACTGCAGGAGCAGACCAACACGGTCATAGTGGTGCTCGAGCCGGCGAAGGACAGCGATCATTCTTCGAATGACCCCTCATCGCAGACTAACGCGTGGTCGGTCATGGGGCTTATCGCGCTGCGCGACCGCATTCGCCCTGAAGCGCAGCGGGTGATCGCCGAGCTCAAGGCGTACGGCGTTCGCCACATTGTCATGCTTACCGGCGATAATCGCACCACCGCCGAGGCGATAGGCCGCGAGGCGGGCGTAGACGAAGTTATATCCGAGCTGCTTCCGGCGGATAAGTTAACTGCGGTTGAAGAGATTGAAGGTCGATGGGGATCCACCGCCATGGTCGGCGACGGCGTTAACGACGCGCCGGCGCTCGCCCGCGCGGGCCTCGGTATCGCGATGGGCGCCGCCGGCACCGACGTCGCACTCGAAAGTGCCGATGTGGTACTGCTTGCCGACGACCTCGAGCGGCTACCCTACCTTATCGCCCTGAGCCGAAGGACCAAGCGAACGCTCGTAACGAATATCACCGTGGCGTTGTCGCTCATCGGTGTAATGATCCTCGGCATTTATACCATCGACCTACCCCTTCCGCTTGCGGTTATCGGGCACGAAGGCGGCACTGTCCTCGTTTCGCTCAACGGCATGCGGCTGCTCATGTTCAGGAGACCCAGGATTTCCCCCGGCGCTAGCGCACACCCGGCGAACCGCGCCGATGAAACCACCAAGGCGGCGGCGTAACCCCGAGCTGTACCCCGCCGGGTGAGCTCTGCGCCGGCGGGGCGAACTGTTCGCCGGCGGGCGGGCTGTTCGCCCGCGGTACCACCGGTGCGCCGCCGGGGCGAGCTGTTTGCCGCCGGGACGAACTATGCGCCGGCGGGCGGGCTGTTCGCCGGCGGTAGGTACCACCGGTGCGCCGGCGGGCGAGCTGTTCGCGTGCGGGACGAACTATGCGCCGGCGCGTGAGCTCTGCGCCGGCGGGCGGGCTGTTCGCGTGCGGGACGAACTATGCGCCGGCGGCTGACAGCGTTCACGCCGCGGTGAGTTACTTAGCCGTACTCGAGGACTTCGCGTTTCAGGTATTCGCGGTAGTCTGCGAGCTTTCGAAGCACCACCTTCGCCTGTCCGTCGAGATCAGAGCGCTGGAGGTGCTCGTCGATTTTACGGCTGAAAAACGCGAAATCGGTGGCTTTTTCGCTCGGCGGCATAAGTATTCGCGAGGCGCAGAAGCTTCGCCACTTGCGCCGCTCTTCGGACGACAGATATTCCTCGAAGTTCCGCCAGATGAATCGACGAAAGAGCTCGGGAACCCTCGGATCCTCGCAGTGCAACTGAAGCCTCGGAACGCTTTCCGGGTCGGCCTGGTGTATTCGGGCAAACTCCTCCCGGTCGGAATCGGGGAAAAAGCCGCCGGAATACAGCTGCAACTCCGGATCCTTTGCTTCGCCGGCCGGCCGGCGATCGTATACCTGGGTAATCTTCTGGGTAAGCCGATGCTCGGCGGCCAGCATATCCGCGTGTCTGCGGCATAGCGCAAGGTCTATCTTGAGCCTGTCAGCGGCACCCTCGCGCTCGAGCGCCGACAGCGGTGCGATCGCCGGCGCGCGGTTCACGGCCAGACCGGTAACGGGAATCCGCTGCTCGCGATTGTGATTGAAAATGCGCGAGCGAAGCTCGGTAACGCTTCCGTCGATAAGCGGCCGGGGGTCGTAGCGAAGATCGTATACGAGTACTTCGTTCGGATTCCGCGGATTCACCCCGAGAGGGGCCACCGCGGTCGTACAGCCCTCCGCGCGGGAGAATACCCGTGACGTGTAGGCAAACGGCGTCCGGTGGTACAAGTCGACGAGCTCGTGGACCCGTTCCTTGCGCCGCAACGAGAACAGATAGCGGAACAATCGCGGCTGTTGTTCCCTCACCAACTGTGCCAGGCCGATAGTCGCGCGTACGTCGCTGAGCGCATCGTGGGCCCGCTCCTGCTCCACCCCATTCGCCGCCGCGAGCGCTTCGAGCTTGAATGTCGGTTTCCCCTCCTCGTTTCGAGGCCACGCGATTCCGGTAGGCCGCAGATCGTGGGCGGCACGCATAACATCGACAAGATCCCACCGGCTGTTTCCCGAAGTGTACTCGCGCTCGTACGGGTCGTAGAAGTTGCGATAGAGCATGTTACGGATAAACTCGTCGTCGAATCGCATGCTGTTGTATCCGACCACGCAGGTGCCGGCAACCATGAACTCGTCGCGAATACGCGAGATAAAGCGGTACTCCGACTCGCCTTTATCCGAGGCATCTTCCGGGGTAATACCGGTGATAAGACACGACAGCGGATCGGGAACATAATCAAGCGTCTGACGGCAGTAGAACACCTGAGGATCCCCAATGATTTCGAACCGGTCGTTCGTTCGAATACCGGCGAACTGGGCAACCCGGTCGAGTTGAGGGGCACGTCCGAACGTTTCGAGGTCATACCAATAAAGGGTGTCAGCCATGTGTCGCCGAGTGTATACTGTAACACCGGGACGGAGGAAGAAGTTAGATGGGCATCGTCATGCAGACGTCCGGACAGCAGTTTCTCAGCGAAGTGGCCGAATCATACATACGCTCGCCGGTCGAGGTCGCAGTCTTTCTCCTGTCTCTCGTCGTGCCGGTTGTCATCCTGATAATGTACGCGAGTCACCGCCGCAGAAGGGATCTGCAGGAGTGGACACAGGAGTCATCGGAATTCTTCATTACAGAAGCGGAAAAACGAAAGCTTACCCCGAGTCAGCGCGACGTCCTGTTTCGAATCGCGGAGCTCGGAACTGTTCCGTGGAAAGTGCACACCGTTTTCGAGGATGAAGCTGTTTTCAATCGCGGCGCCGCGGCACTGAAGGATCGCCACGAGACTGCCGACGATACCATCAGCGCGCTGCGGCTTCTGCTGGGATTCACCCGCCACGGCGGGGTTCCCATTTCGAGCGCGAGTCTGCCCGTCGGCGCCCGCGTAGCCCTCGCACGCGAGGGGCGTGAGTCGGTTGTTACCGGCGAAATACGCGACCAGAAACCCTCGACATTCATAGTTCTCCTCGACGAGGATTCCCCTTCGCTGCGGGAGGGAAAGCGGGTCCGGCTGCTTTATCAGAGCGGAACCGGCGTGTACAGCTTCTTAAGCGACATACTTAAAAAGCGCGATCGGCTCCTTGCAATGCGCCACACCGAAACGGTCGGCCGGTCGCAGCGGCGAAGGTACTATCGAAGGCGCATGACAATGCCGGTAGCGTACGCGCTCGCAGATTCGGCGGAGTACCACGATGCGACGATCGTGGAGCTTGGCGGCGGCGGGGCCACGGTAAGACTGCCGTCGAATGTCACCGTGCAGCCCGGCGACTTCATTTGGCTCCGTTTTGACCCGCTCATACTTCGTTTTCGAAACTCGAGTAGCAGCAGCCGGCCGGTCCATCACCGCGAGATTACCGCCATCGCGAAGGTAATTCGTTGCAGCGGCGCCGGAGCGCACGTGGAGTTCACGAGAATTCGTGAAGCGCTGCGTGACAGAATTATCCAGCGGCTTTTCACTCACGCCAGGTCACAGCCCAGCGAGTCACGTCCCCAACTGTCAGAAGACGTACAACGCGCTCGCTGAAAATCGCGGTATTACCGTCCGACCTCCCACCTTCGACCGACACGAGGCGACCGGGCACCGTTACCTCCAGCTCGATAGCCGAGTCCCGGATGACATCCTCTATCGGTTGGTCCTGCTCGTATTCTTCCATCGCCCAGGCAAGATACTCGACGTACTCGTCCTCGTTCATATCCTCCGGCGGAAGCAGAAAATCCACCGCTGATTCCTCCTGCACCGGTGAAAGCGTTGTTATCTGCTGCACGCGCTCCTTGTTAAGCTCGAGAATGAGCGTACGCTCGGTGTCACCGTCCGATTCCGTCTCCTCGACCGTGATGAGCCCTTCCACGCGGTTCGGCCCCTCGGTCAGAACGTCTTCGATTTCTTCCACAGTTACGCTGAGCGCCAGCCGCTCGTTTTCCGGAGTATCGGCGTCGACAAGCTCTATGCCCGGCTCCTCATCCAGAAGCACCGCGAGGCGTTCGAGATCGAACGGAGAAACTTCGCCGGGCTCGACCCCGAGGGGCCCGGAGAGATCGAGCAGGTAGGCGAGCATTTCATCGGAGAGGGTGACCTCCATGTCGGATTCAGCAGACAGGTCTGAGTCTGTACGCACCTGTTGCCCTACCGAACACGCGGAGACGGCAAGCGCGAGAAAAAGCACTCCCGCGCTGAGCATACCTATAGGTCGGGCAAGGGACCGTAGCGCGCGTGGCGGCATGGTAAGCGCGCGTGGCGGCATGGTAAGCGCGCGTGGCGGTATGGTAAGCGCGCGTGGCGGTATGGTAAGCGCGCGCGTGGCTCGCAGATACCCGGTTCGCGCACGCCCGGCCCAACGCCACACCGAATAATAAAACCCTTGTTTGGAAATCATGTGGTGTAGAGCGTAGCGGATATGTAGCCTAAAACGCTACCGATATATCGATTCCGACCGGAAAAGTCAGAGAGCCGGTGACGTCGCTTGCGGTTTCCCGGATTTGATCCGGAATCGCATCGCTTTCGAACTCCGCCTCGGCATTCGCGAACGTCGTGGTGTAGC
>JBKGYS010000136.1:0-6392 GCA_046545955.1 Spirochaetales bacterium
AACCCCTGTTGCCGGGATGAAAACCCGGTGTCCTAACCACTAGACGAAGGTGACGAGCAATTGTTTGGCGACTTTATCGATTCAGCCCGTTCGCGTCAAGTGGTGTTGGCCCCAAAATTGCCGCGCCGTCTAAAAGCGAATCTGCGCGCCAACGCCGATGTTGGTGAACCGTCCGTCGGTTAGATCAAACGCCTTCTCGTAATCCCCGAGTTCTTTCGCTCTTCCCGAGAAATTGCGGATCGTACGCGAAAAGACGCTTAAACCCCACCGGTCAGTGACGTCAAAGCCGAGGCCCATCTTGAACTGTCCGGCGTAGCTTATTACCCCTTCGTTCGGAGCCGATGGTCCGGTGAACAGCCGCTGCCAGTCGAGGAGAATACGCGGGCCACCGACGGGGATATCCAGGCCGACTCCGCCGGAGAACATGCCCAACGGCCGCACACCCACTCCGAACACGTTATCCGCCTTGTAGTTAATATCGCTGTAAATGTGACCGGATGCCACGAATACGCCCCAAAAGTTGTAGCCGAGCCCGAACCTCAACGTTTCTTCGGCGCCGGGCGGCATCTCATCCACGTCCTCCACCGCGGGTGGATTCAGCGGAATGCTGTACTCGGTCGAAAGAATAACACTGCGCTCAGGCTCGCTCATGTAGGCGTGAGCCGGGAAACCGATAAGGACAATCAGAACGCTTAGTACTACGCTTCGTTGTGCCATCATGGATGGAAATATAACACGCCAATCCGGCGAAACACGACAATTGCCGCTGGTCGACACCGTATTCTACGTTGGTGTTATCGCGACCGCACGTACCGCCTCTTCGGTCCGGCCGCACGCCGGACCCGAAGTGTGCGCTTCGAAACAGACGCGATCCGGCGACGCCTGCGGAAGAACATCAACCTTTCGTATCTTCTACAACCGCACCATCGAGAAGCCGTATGACGTGATCGGCGATGGATACGATCGTCGGGTCGTGCGTCGAAAAAATGAAGGTGGTCGACAGCTCGGCGTTGATGCGTTTCATGAGCTCGATAATATCGCTTCCGGTCTTCGAATCGAGGTTTGCCGTGGGTTCGTCGGCGAGCACAATACGCGGCTTGGTGGCAAGCGCACGCGCTATGGCAACCCGCTGACGCTGACCGCCGGAGAGCTCGTTCGATCGGTGCGTGCGCCAGTCGGCAAGGCCTACCGCTTCTATCAAGAAGTCCACGTATTCGCGACGTTCGGACTTCGGCGGCGGTTTCGGACCGAGCAGAAGCGGAAACTCCACGTTCTCAAAGACGTTGAGGACCGGAACAAGATTAAACGACTGGAAGATAAAACCGATCGCCCGGTGACGCAGACGCGTAATTTCGCGGTCGGAGAGGCTCGATGTTTCATAGCCGGTAACCTCCACCCGTCCCGAGGTCGCGGTGTCGATACAGCCGATGAGATTCAGGATAGTCGATTTTCCGCTTCCGCTCGGCCCCGCTATTGAGGCGAAATCTCCTTCCTGTATGTTGATGCTGACTCCCCGGACCGCTTCCACCTTCGACTGCCCGAGGGTGTATATCTTCCAGACATCGGTAAGGCCGACCGCCTGCCGCCGCGCGGTTGCGGTCGTCGATGCTTCGTGTTCGTTTGAATTTCCGCTCATAGATTCTCCCGTTATTTGGCCCCGCCAAGCGTTGGCCCCGCCAAGCGTTGGCCCCGCCAAGCGTTGAACGCGCCTGGCGGCCGTCCGGAGCGCCGCGGTGGCAACACCCTTTCGCTTACAGCGAAAAAGACAGCGAGGCGGCAAGTCCGAATGCGGCCACCCCGTCGATGTTCTGTAGATCGCCTCCGAAGTCACCTTTGCGATAGATGCCGTCGGCCGGCCCGTAGCGAAACGGAACCCCGACTGTCAGATTTGCGTTGTCGAGGATACCTGTATTGAACCCGGTTACTACTTCGCCGGAGTTGTCTTTCAGCGCGTGGCGAATCCGAGTCTGAGGGCGCCAATTCTCACCGAGGGCGGAGAACCGCGGCATTCGCACGGCAAGGCCAACGCGTTGAGCGAGCGGGTCGCTGTCGCCGGCATCCCAGAGGTGCTCTCCCACGATCACCCAGCTCGGGTCGCCGCCTTCCCACAGAAGCTGCGACATGACTTCGAGGTTCGGCCTGCGGTCGAACGCGTACCAGTCGGTTCGGTCCCAACTCTTGGTCGCCTCGAGGGTCCAGTCGAACTCTCCGAGACCGCCGGCGATATACGCAGAGGTATCGAGCGGGTCGGTGGAGCGAATTCGCGCGGACGCTCCCACGCTGACCCGCCGAAGCGATGTTTCCACCTGCCCCGCGTAGGCGAAGGCGCGCGGGTCCTGTGGGTCGCGCTCGCTCACCCAGTCTTCCTGGCTGTAAACGACGCCGGTTGCCGTTCCCCGTCCAATCGGAACCACCCCGCGCAGCGCGACGCCATCCGAAACGTCGGAGACGAGGTTTCCGATATTGTCGAGTACACGGCCGCCCTGCCCCCACGTCAGACCGTACTTTCCGGCACGAAGCGATAGTCGCTCCCACGGAGTGTAGTCAACGTACAGCCCGGTTACCGCCGGCCGCGTAAACGCCATGGCATTCTCATCGAGTTTGGTATCGAACGTCACGTTGAAACGAATATTCGACGAGGGGCGCGAGTCGATCTCGAACGACGAGCTCAAATCGTAGCCGGCCGCGTAGTCGAGAAGATCGGACGCGCCGCCGCCCCCCGTCCCGTCGGTCCACGGCCATTCGAGGAGCGAAGCCGCTGCCCCGATGCCTGCGCTCACCTGAGCGCTGAACTCGGTCGGCGAGGTGGTCAGAGCATCGACATCTACATAATCCCCATCGCCGTCGCTTTCCCCGTTCCCGGAATCACTCTGCCCGGATTCCGCCTCGTCGGAAGCGGCTTCGTCCTCTTCCTCGAAAAACTCGTCCTCGAGACTGTCCCCGCTGCCTTCCTCGTCGCCGTTGTCGACGTTGTCGCCATTGTCGCCGTTGTCGCCGTCGCGTTCTTCGGAGCTCGAGACGTCGTCGCGCTCTTCGAACAAGTCGTCGATCGCGTGGGCGCGGGGCGAAACCGCAAGAAAGACCGCGAACAGCCCGAGCGCTAACAACCACATGGGAAATGAAGGTCTACGAAATATCGACATTAATCGCTCACCCGTTCTAGGTAGTTTCGGGTAAAAACCGAATCCGGCACATCGCGGAACGACGGTTTCTCCACCGAGATTACGGTACGCTCCTGGCGCATTTCGCCGTCGACTTCGCGGCCGCGCAGCTCGTCCTGGATTACTATTCGCACCGGGACGAATTTCTCGTCGATCCTGCGGTAGTTGGGTATAGCGGTCGTTCGCATATGCTGATCGGAGAGACTGTAATCCTCGAACTTACGCACAAGGCCGTCTTCGTCCACCCAGATCTTCATTTTCGGGTAGGTTACGTCGTCGGTTGTTGCCTCAAGGTCGTATACGTCCGTCTCGTAGGCGCCGAGCTGTTCCTCCGAATGATCGACAATTTCGTAGTCACTCGCGAGCGTCGACTGCGTGAAGTCCGAGTTCCGTGCGTTGGTGTTCTGAAAGCGATCGCGGGCGCTCGTACGGGTAAAGCGCTGGTCGGCCGGGTCGTACAGCCAGAGGTTTTCTCCGATTCGTACGTAGCCTTTGCCCCGGTCCTCCGAGGGCTCCATTATCACGATCGTATACTGATTTTCGCTGTCGCGACGAAACATGGTCATCTTCTGGCGGTTCGTACCCTGACCGGGCCGTTCCTGAGTCACCGTATACTCGCCGGAAAAATCGCTGCCCTCGTAGCTCACCAAGCTGTCGACTTCTTCGAGGATCTGCCTGCCCTCTTCGCCGGAGAAATCGCTCGTCTGCGCGGCGGCAACACCTGAAACGAAGAGCGCCGCGCACGCCACGAGTCCCCACCGGACGGACATGCGCGTGAGCCGGGAAACTGTTGTTCTTCTTTGCATTACGATGGTCCTTACGTTGAAAAAGCATTTCAGGGGCATGCTTCCTGAGCGTAAACCGTATCACACGGCGAACGTTGCTACAATGACAGAGCGCTGAAGCTCGGTCACCGGAGCCCGTTTTCCGTTTGCCGGACCGGTACGGGATATAGGTTGATGTTTTCCCGCGCGATGAGGTCTAACGCGAAATCGCGTCGACCGCGCGCCGGGTGCAAGCCGCGGACGGGTCCGGCAGCGCGCCGGGTGCAAGCCGCGGACGGGTCCGGCAGCGCGCCGGGTGCAAGCGCGGCTTGCAGCGTCGCGTTGCTAGAAGCCGATGCGAAGATTCAGATCCGCCGACAAGCCCTGCGGGCCAAACAGACCGCCTATGGTTCGCGACGCGCTCTGCAGGTGCAGGCCCAGCTCGGCAACATACAACGGCACCCGCACCCCGGCGCCCGCTCGCCAGGCAAGCCGACTGCGCTCGGCGCCTGCGTAGAAGAGGTTCGTCGGAAACCGGTTGCCCGATACGGTGACGCCCGGATTAAGCCCGCCCACTTCGCTGTGAAAGACCGCCTCGGCGTGCGGGGTAACATCCACCCAGGGAAAATCAAAGCGATAAAACCCGGATACCGAAAGCGGCATACCAACTTGCTCGTCCGAGTCCCCGACGAGCTCGACCGTCAGGTCTTCGATTTCTGCGTCAACGAGATCTCCGTCTTCGCCGTCGATCAGGCTTTGAAGCGCGTCTTCGGAGTCGAACTTTGCGCCGCCGGTCGCGCGGAACTCGCTGAGTCCGCTTGCCGGCACGATCGAAAGGTCGTTTATGCTCGCGCCCCACCAGGGACGGTCGTCGGCATCCCTGCGAATAACACCAAGGTCTACCTTCAATCCACCGCTTGCCGAGCCAGGCTCCGCATCCGATTCTTCGCCTCCGTCGTCGTCGACAAGCGCCTCGAGGTCGACAGCAGAGAACAGAGGCATGTCGACCCCGGCTTCGCCGTTAAATCCGGAATCGGTCGTGTTGAACTCGAAGTTGAACTCCGCGTCTTTCGAGTATGCAACAGGAATGAACCGTGCGGCCTTCACTCCGATCGTGTAATCGCGGTATCGTCCGGAAACGTACGCGCCGGCCTCCGCAAAGCTTTGAAGCGCCGCTCCGCCGCTGCCCGAACGGTCTTCGAGATTTCCTTCAGCGATAAGCTCAAAAAATTCCGTCGGTATCGTGAACTCTCCTATGGTCTCACTGCGTCCGTAGGCTCCGAGTCCGAATCCGAACGCATGAGCGGTAATATGGCCTCCGGCCTCAACATCGCTACCGAGCCGGAGCCCGGTCGAGTCGATAGTGTCGATTACCTGCTCCGAGTCTATAACAAGCGTCTCGCTGAACACATCCGGGAGCGCCAAGGCCGTATTGTAGCCTGTTACCTGGGTATCGAGCCCGATTTCGAAACGGCTTCGAGGGCTGAACGCGAACAGCGCCGGATTATAGTTATGGTTCTGCGAACTAAGAAGCGTCTGCGCCGAGAGCGCTGCAGGGGCTATAAGAAGACAGACGAGTATCAGGGCCGGAAACAATCCTTTTCTGTGTTTCATGGTCGTTTACCTTTCCTCCTCGTCGTTTCCGCCGAGGTCAAAGCGCTGTTCAATGTTCGCGCTGACGTCGAGGGTGACTCGCGTGGATAGTTCCCCGTTGTATTTGAGCTCGTACGCGGCATCCGGCGGCGTCTCTTCCGCTTCCGGCAATTTCAAGTACAGCCGGGGCCTAAGCGGGAAATTGTCCGGGTCGCGCATTTTATTAAACGTTTCCTCCAAAATATCAATTTCCGTGTCATCGGTTAGCGAGCTTTTCACTATTGTTTCGGAGGCGTTCGGACCGTTCTCGCCGAAGGTCATCCGGAACTCGATCCCGCTGAGTCCGGTGGTATTCTTCACGTCGTCGAGCTGAAGTGTGACCGACTTGAAGTTCGACAATCCGTCCTGCAGATCGTCGGCATCCTCGCGGTTAAACAGGTCGTCCTCCAACTCGAAGAAATCATCTTCGCTGTCGAAGCCTAAGAGCTCGATATCCTTCGTGGCGTTGAAGGCGAAGGGAATGCGGAGGTAGGCGTTGGCGTTCAGGGCGTCATCCTGCCCAATAAAGACATTGTCGGGCTCTTCTGTATCAGGTATTGTAAATGTGACATCAAGCGTTACATCGTCGTCGGGTGGATCGCTGAAAAAATCGGAGAAATCAAGCTCAATCTGATTTGAGTCCGGGAAAGAGGCCTCGTCCTTGTTACCGGGCTCTAACGTTTCAGTCTTAGTCTTAGTCTCGCTTCCGGCGGCGATTTCGACCTTCACTTTGGTGTCATCATCAGGCGACGTGAAAGAGCCGCTGTCCTCGTCGTACTCGTAGAGATTTCCCGAAAGCTCGAAGATGAACGGGACGCTCGCAAACTCAAGCCCA
>JBKGYS010000137.1:0-6327 GCA_046545955.1 Spirochaetales bacterium
GCGGGATATTCTCGAGCAGCTCATCGGGGCGACTATCTCCGGCAGCGTCCGCGTGCTCATCCGCCTTGCTCGTCTCGATGCCGCGATCGCGCGCGTGATCTGCGCTGCTCTGCGCGGTATCGTTGTCGATTCGCGGTCGGTTACCATTCGCTTCACGCCCGGAAGCCACTTCGGCATCGCCGCTGACACCAGCGCCACGCTCCGGGTCCACGGTTCCCTTTGCCGTATCGCCTTTGAGTGAATCGAAAAAACCACCAGCATTCTGCGCTTCGCGCCGATCCGAAGGTTCGATGAATGTTGATGCTCTTTCACGCGAAGCCGAAGCCGTCGCGTCGGGCCTGTCTCCCCGGCTCCCGGCGTCCGAGATCTCGCCGTACTCGGCTTCCTGCTCCATTCGCGCGAGCGGCCCCTCGGCTGCCTCCGGATTCTCGATATCGCCCGCCTTCTCAACAGAAGACCTATCCTCCAGGTGCGATCGCGCCGGGTCGGTATCCTCTGTGTCTTCGAGCTGTCTATCAAGGAGACGCAGTCGACCCGCGCGGTCATTTCTTTCCGAGTCGGTCACCTTCTCATAATTCTCACGCGAGCGTTCGAGGTCTTCGGCACGTAGCTGGGAAAAACGTCGGCGACGTTCGATGTCCGACTGCCGCTGTCGCAGCCTCGCCTGCCGCTGCTCTTGCGCGTTTTCCTCGATTTCCTCGATCATTTGCTCCTGGGCGTCGCCACTATGATCGAAGAGGAACACCGAGTCGTTTTTGTTAGCAACAAGGCGCCCGAGATGCGAACTCAGTATATCCTCAAATCCTCCAAGATTTTTGGCAGAACCCGGTACCTTGGTCGACTGCGTTACATCCATCGAACGGGCCCCTTGAATCGAGGAATTCAGGGTATGCTCTATCACGACGTGTTCGGTCCCCCTTTATTCAGGAACCGGGTTGTTGGGCCATTAATCGCTGGATTCTAGCCGCCCTCTCGGGTGGCAATTCGCCCAACCACACCGGAACCAGTGATGCCTCATCTTCTTCATCGGCAATTTCGTCGGTTATCCGAAGTATAGAAACAAGATCCTGGTCGTCGTAGTCTTCGAGAATGGCCACCGCCTGCTCGGGCGGCATGTTTTGAAGGGCTTGCGCGTTGCGTCTGAGATTCGCCTGTCGGTCCTCGTATTCAGCCTGTCGTTGCTCGAACGATTCCTCACGCTCGGCGAGCGTTCTTTCGCGATCGTCGAGCTCCTGGAGTCTGCGTTCGATCTCTTCCTCGGCTTCGGCAACTTCCCGCCGACGTCGTTCGATATCCTCTTCCTGGAGCATGAGCTGGTCCTGTCGACGTTCACCCCTGACCCGATCAAGCAGATCCTGGTCTTCGGGGTCGGACACGGGCGCCGAACGACCGAGCCCAACAAGCTGCAGCGCCGGTTGCATTGCCTCTCGCGAGTCAATAAGGCCGAGCACATCAAACCAGAACGCCCCTCCACCGAGTAGAAACGCTATGAGCAGCAAGAGTACTACTATTCGCGGAGCAGCACCTACACGATTGTATCGCCGTCGGGCCATGGCGTCCCTCCTGAAGCATTCACGCGTGCCGCACGGGAACCGATAATATCGTTCAGCTCACTCTCCTCCCGCCTGTGCTCGAGCCTGTAGTGTTCGGCTTCGCGCACGTCCCGCAGCCGTTCAAGCACCTGACGTGCCTTCCGTTTCTCGGAGAAAAGCGCTCGGGCGGATTCCAGCTCCGAGTCAACGGTCGACAATTGTTCAACGATTCCTGATAGCTCGCGTTCGACGCGCACTCGATAATGCGCGCGAACCTGTTCGAGCGAAAGATCGACAAACCCCGATTCAGCCCGGCTTATTGGCCGGCTCAGTTCTGTTTTTAACGCCTCGCGCGATGTCTCGAGCTCCTGTTTGCGCGAAATTACCTCAGCGAGCGTCATCTCCGCCTCTCGCTCAGCGTGTTTTCGCAGAGACAGCAGATGCTCGAGCGAATAGTGAAAGCGCTTCACCGGCTATCCTCCGTCGAGGACGAATCGGACTGAGCCGCCGACACGCCGGCTTGCGAGCCACCGCTTTCCTCGCTCAAAACCGCTCCATTTTCCCCGTCACCGCTTTCCCCGTCACCGCTTTCCCCGTCACCGCTTTCCCCGTCACCGCTTTCCCCGGAAGGGTGGTTCCACTCCACACCCGCCAGTTCGCACAGGCGCCGGCGGGTATAGCCGAGATCCGACCGCTCGGAGATTTCCTGCCTTAGAAACCCGTTGATGGTCTCGATGCGATCGATCGCTTCATCGATTTCCGCGTTACTCCCTCGTGCGTATGCGCCGACGTTTATGACATCCTCGTTTTCGTTGTATACGGCCATCACACGCCGCACGCGCGATATTGCGGTCCTGATCTGTTCATCGGTAATACGGTTTTCAAGGCGTGAGATGGATTGCAGGACATCGACGGCGGGAAAATGTGCCTTTTGTGCGAGCCGTCGGACGGTGTCGGAGACAGGCTCGTCCATATCGTCGCCCTCGACGAGAATCGTATAGAACCCGGTCATGGTTCCCTTCTCGCTGGTGCCACAGCGCTCGAGTAACTTCGGCAGACCGCTGAATACGCTCGGCGTAAAGCCCCGGTTCGCCGGAAACTCTCCCCGCGCCAGCGATATCTCACGCACCGCGCGTGCGTAGCGCGTCACCGAATCGAACAGCAGCATGACGTTCGATCCATTGTCGCGGAAGTATTCTCCGATCGCCGTGGCGACGCTGGCTGCTCGATATCGTGAAAGCGGGGGGGTGTCTGATGTCGACACCACAACAACGCTGCGGCGAAGTCCGTCCTCGCCGAGATCCTGCTCGATGAATTCGCGCACCTCTCGGCCGCGTTCACCGATAAGCGCGATAACGTTCACGTCGGCGCTCGTGTTTCGCGCAATCATGCCGAGAATCGTGCTCTTGCCCACACCGCTGCCGGAAAAAATTCCCATGCGCTGGCCTTCGCCTACCGGCACGAGCCCGTCGACCGACCGAATACCCGTCTCTATCTGATTCTCGATTCGTCGGCGCCTGAGGACATCCGGCGGCTCTGCGTGAATCGGGTAGCGTTGCCGCGACGCGATCTCGCCCTTGCCGTCTATAGGTCGTCCGAGTCCGTCGATCACTCGACCGAGCAGCGCTTCGGTTACCGGTACTCGCAATACATCGCCGGTGGCGGTGACGGTGCACCCGACCTCCACGCCCTCGATATCGCGGTAGGCCATCAGCTGCACACGGTTTCCATCGAGCCCGACAACCTCGGCAGGAACCGGCGCCTCATCGCCGGGACGTTCTATCCGGCAAAGTTCACCGACGACCGCCTGTGGACCGCGGCTTTCGAGCAGCGATCCCTGAACCCGTTGAATCGTTCCGGAGTATTTGATCGTGTCGACGCGATTAACTGCAATCGTATATTTATCGAGGACGGTCCCGGCCATAGCTTCTACTCCGTCAAATTGAACGGTTCCTGCGACTCGTTCTGAGACTGGCGGCGAGCCGGCCGACTCGAAATCGGAACGAGCTCGAGAATACGGTCTTCTATTTCCCGCAACTGTGACGCGATCCGGGCGTCGATTTCTCCGAAATCGGTTTCGATGACCGCACCGCCACGATCAACCGTAGAGTCCTCCATCACGGTAACGTTTTCGACCCGTTCGATCCGGCTTACAAACTCCTCAGCGTGCTCGCTCACGACCTTCAGATCGTCGATGTTAACACGGATATTCACGTCGGCTTTGCTTTTCAGCTTTCGCAACGCCTGCACGACATTGTTAACCACGATATTCTTCTGGTTTTCGCTTATTACCTTCACGACCTTACGGGCAATTTCAAGGACAAGATGAACGAGTTGGCTCTCCGTCTCCTCGATAATCTCTTCACGCCGGGCGATTGTTTTGTTGATGATCACATGGAGGCGATCGACGAGTCGATCGAGCTCGGCCTCACCCTGCTCAAAGCCTTCCTGTCTGCCCCGGGTGTACCCCCGGTCGCGTGCTTCCTGCTCGATCTCGGTGGCCCGTCCCCGCGCTTCCTCGTTTATGCGCTCGGCCTCTTCTCCGGCTTGCTCCTTGATACGTGCCGCCTCATTTTCGGCTGTTGTCTTCAGCGCCTGGGCGTGCTCGCTCTTGGTGCGAACCTCTTCGAATGCGAGATTCTCGGCTTCTTTGACGATCCTGTCGGCTTCCGCTCTCGCGTCGCTTATCATTTTCGCCTTTTCCTGCTCCCACTGCGTGCGAAACAGTTCCGCCTCACGCCTGAGGTCGTCCGCCGTCGGCCCCTCGTACTCCTCGACAGGCTGCACCTCCGCCGATGCCGAAGAGGCCACCGGATCGTTCTCGGGACCGGTTATGAACACCTTGCTTCCGAGATACTGGACTTCGTTCGAGCGAAATACATTCTTAGCCACGTCAGCGTGCTCCTCAGACGACCAGTTCGTCCTCGCCCGCTCGAGCCACGACAATGTCTCCCTGCTCCTCGAGCTTGCGGATTATCGAGACGATTTTCTGCTGGCTCTCCTCTACATCCTTCATACGAATCGGGCCCATATACTCCATGTCTTCCTTGAGGAGGGTGCTCGCCCGCTTGGACATGTTCCGGAAAATCTTATCCTGGACCTCGGTGTCGACGCTCTTCAACGCCTTGGCGAGTTCGCTTGTATCCACTTCCCGCATGACCTTTTGAATCGCGCGATCGTCGAGCATGACAATATCCTCGAAGACGAACATGCGTTTCTTGATCTCCTCGGCGAGTTCCGGATCTTCTTCCTCGAGCTGTTCGATAATTCCCTTCTCCGTCGAGCGATCGACGAGGTTGAGAATCTCTACGATGCTTTCAACTCCGCCGGCTGCAGTGTAATCCTCGCTCGAGAGGGTTGAAAGCTTCTTCTCGAGAACACGCTCTACCTCCCGGAGCACCTCGGGACTCGTCCGGTCCATAGTTGCGATGCGCTTGGCGACATCGCTCTGTGTCTCGTGCGGCAGACTTCCGAGTATGATACTCGCCTTCTGCGGCTCGAGATACGCAAGGATCAGGGCGATAGTCTGCGGATGCTCCTGCTGTATAAAGTTCAACAGGTGGGTCGGATCGGTGCGCCGGATAAAATCGAACGGCCGCACTTGAAGGCTGGAGGTAAGACGATTGATGATATCGACCGCTTTCTGACTGCCGAGACTCTTTTCGAGAAGCTCCCGTGCGTAGTCGATTCCACCCGAGCTGATGAAGTCCTGCGCCATCATCAGTTCCTGGAATTCCTGCAGAACCTTGTCGCGCATTTCGCCGTCGACGCTCTCGAGTCTGGCGATCTCGAATGTTAATGTTTCGATCTCATCTTCGCGTAGATGCTTGAAAATCTCGGAGGAAACTTCACTCCCGACGGTCACAAGAAATATCGCAGCCTTCTGCCGCCCGTTCAAGTCCTTCTGACCGGAGCCCTTTCGACCTCCGCTCTGTGCAGCCTGCTGCTTCGCCATATTACTCCTCCATGAGCCAGGTTCGAATGAGCTGAGCGACGTCCTCAGGATGCTCGCGCGCCATGTTGACCGCATTCTCCTGCATCTCCATCCTCGCGCGCTCTTCCACGCTCATTTCGACATCGGCCCCTTCTTCTTCAGCCGAGCGCAACGCAGCCTCACGCATCGCCTGATGCTGTCGTGCGAGCTCTTCCTCGCGCTGCCTGCGCCGCCGTTCGACCTCTCGTTGAATTACCCGTATCAGTATAAACAGGACAAGGAGACTCGCGATACCGGCGAGGCTATAAAGAACGATGCGCTGAATATTCTGCTGACGCCGGAATACATCGTCCTCTTCCTCATGCTCGGCCGACCGATTGAACTGAATATGCTGCACCTGCACCGAGTCACCGCGAGATTCATCGTAGCCGACCGCCGCCTGAACGAGTTCCTGCGCACGCTCGAGTTCATCTTCCTCTATCGGGATGTATTCACGGACAATACTTCCGTCAGGATTCAGCTCGACGTTGCCCTGGTCGTCGTACTGCCATTCCCAACGACCGTCGATCGCGACGCCGACCGAAATTCGGTCGATGCTCGGCGAACCGGTCTCGCTGGTAACACTTCGATTGAGTTCGTAATTGCGTTGGGTTTCGGCTCGATCGTAACGCCCGACCGTACCTGCCCTATCGAGGTACTCCGGCGGTGTTTGCCCTTCGACACCGGGGGGGCCTTCGGGATTGAAGCCGGTACCCTCGAACTCCTCGCTGAAGTCCCGTTCGCTTCTCGGAATATTAAGCACGTATTCGCTGTCGTCGAAGGGCGTTCGCGGATTGTTCGGCTGAACTTCTATCGGAGAAA
>JBKGYS010000138.1:0-6302 GCA_046545955.1 Spirochaetales bacterium
CCGATCGTGGGACCGGCGATTGCCATTTTCTGGGGATGGTTGCCGGCTGTGCTCTGGATCGTGTTCGGAACCATTTTCTTCGCGGGTATCCACGATTTTGGAACAATATGGATATCGACCCGTCACCAGGGACGGTCCATGGGGGCCATCGCCGAGGATCAGATCAATCCACGGGCTCGAACCCTGTTCATGCTTATCATCTTCCTGCTGCTCATGATGGTGAACGCGGTGTTTGCGATCGTAATAGCGCGGCTTCTGGTAAGTTTTCCCGGTTCGGTAATTCCGGTCTGGGTACAAATTCCGGTGGCCATGACCGTCGGATTTGTTATTAATCGCAAAGGAGGCGGGCTTCTCATCCCTTCGGTCGCAGCGCTTATCACGCTGTTTCTTCTTATCTGGATCGGCAGCGTGGTGCCGCTCGAGTTCTCGGAGAGTACCTTCATCGGGCTTCCGCCGCACGCCACCTGGGTTATCATTCTGTTCCTCTACGCCGCTATTGCCTCACTTCTTCCGGTCTGGCTTCTTTTGCAACCACGTGACTACGTGAACTCTCACCTGCTTTTCGTGTCGCTTGCGATTCTCTATCTCGGCGTATTATTCACCAATCCGAGTATCGCCGCACCGGCGCTTAACGCGGATCCTGCCGGCGCACCGCCGCTTATACCGGTTCTCTTTATTACGATCGCGTGCGGCGCTATTTCCGGGTGGCACGGGATGGTATCCTCGGGAACAACGTCGAAACAGTTGGACAAGGAAACCGACGCACGTTTCGTCGGCTACGCCGGAGCGCTCGGTGAAGGAGCACTGGCACTCGGTGCGATACTTGCAACGGGAGCCGGTCTCGCCGCTACCCAGGCCGACTGGGGTGCTATTTACAGCGACTGGGGCGCAGCATCCGGTGACGCAGCCGGCAACTTTGTAAGCGGTTTCGCCCCGCTCGCCGAGGGTGTCGGCATAAGTGGAGAACTCGCTTCGGTTCTCGGAGCAGTCGTTGTGATTATGTTTGCTGCAACGACAATGGACTCAGGCGTCAGGGTACAGCGTTACGTACTGAGTGAAATCGGGCAGATCGGCAGAATCAAGTCTCTTCAAAAGCCCGTGGTAGCTACGCTCGTTGCAGTTGGGGCGTGTCTTCTGCTCGCCTTCGGAGCGCAGCCCCCAGGAACAGAACTCGGAGGAGGAGGCCTGCTTATCTGGCCGTTGTTCGGAACGACCAACCAGCTACTTGCCGCTCTTTCGTTGCTGTGTATAACGCTCTTTCTCAAGAGACTGGGACGTAACTTCTGGCCGGCGCTTATTCCTATGGTCTTTTTGCTCATCGTAACGATTTCGGCTATGGGCATCAGCATCTTCCAGTGGTTTGGCGTTACTGCGCCCGAACCGAATTACCTGCTTGGTGTTCTCGGCGTGCTCGTTCTCTTCGGAGCGCTCTGGATGCTCGTCGAAGCCATTATCTCGTTCCGCAACATCGGACCGGGACAAAGCGAGGCTTCAGGCGAGGCCGCGAGAGCAGCAGCCGGAAAGTAAACAGTAACAACCGTGTCGGCTGCGAACAGCCGGCACGGTACTTCTCTCGGAGGTAAGCCCTGTGTCAGAAAAAGAACTGTCGGAAAAACTGAAAAAATACTGGAAACGCTTTAACGAAATCTACGACGGTGTATTTTTCGCGCCGTACCGAAGTCAGGTCATGAGAGAAACACAGGACAAGGAGGCGGTGTTTCTTATGCTTTCCTTCCCGGACCTGTTAGGAATACCGAATCCGGTGAACTACTATACGCTTGAGCTCCTGCCCCACATGTACGAACGCTTCCACGAGTGGCACAAGCGTCAGGGAATGGACCACTCACCACTCGACGGGTTCAAGTGTTGTTAGATAAACGAAGCGCGAATACCTTCGCCGCCGCCCGTGCCTGGCTTGACAGGAGGGTGCTTTTTTTCGGAGGCAAAGGTGGCGTAGGAAAAACTACATCGGCAACCGCGTTCGCTCTCCTTACAGCTTCGCTTGGACGCAGAACATTACTTGTTTCAACAGATCCCGCTCACTCCTCCGCGGATATTCTCGAGCGATTCGTCGGAAACGGAATACAGAAGGTTCGTCCTAACCTATGGGTTCTGGAATTGGACTCCGAGAAAGAAGCCGACTCGTACATTCAGGGTGTAAGCCACACGATTCGAAGCCAGGTCAAGCCGAATCTGCGCTCGGAAATCGACCGTCAGATACGCATGGCCCGGGTATCGCCGGGCGCACAGGAGGCTGCGCTATTCGACCGAATCGCCGAGCTCATCGAGAGTTCGGAAGAAGATTACGACCGCATCGTGTTCGATACCGCGCCGACCGGCCATACAATCCACCTGCTGGCTCTCCCTGAGATGATGGAAGCATGGATCGACGGACTGATATCGAGAAGAAAACAGGTCAACGAAATGTCGGCACTCTGGAAAAACATGACGCTTGGAAGCGGAGCGGAACAGAGTGAAGATCCGGTTGAAAAGGTGCTTCAGAACAGAAAACGAAAGTTTGCAAAAATGCGCAGAGTTCTCCTCGACGAAGAACAGACCGCGTTTATATTCGTTCTGAATCCGGAGCGACTGCCGATTGTTGAGACCGAGAAGGCGATTCACATGCTGCGCGAACACAAGGTACCGGTGGGCGGCATTGTCATAAACCGTGTGCTACCCTCCGACCTTCCCGATCACGGGTTTTTCCGGTCAAGAAAACACCAGGAGCAGGAGTATTTGAACGATATAGCAAAGCGCTTCGCGAAGATGCCGAGCCTACGGTTGCCGCTTCTCGACCGGGATGTCGTAGGCGAAGAGCCACTCGAGCAAATTGTCACGCACCTGCGCGAGGCGCTCGATCTGCCGCTGGAGACGGGAGGAAACGAATGAAGGCTATGGTTTGCCATCGATGGGGTGATCCCGATGTATTCACCCCGGCGGAGCTTGATACCCCGGAACCCGGCGAAGGCCAGGTTCGTATAAAAGTCTCAGCAACGAGCGTCAATCCGGTAGATACCAAAATACGTGCCGGGCATATAAAAGCAGCGCCCGAGTTTCCCGCAGTGCTCCATGGCGACGTGGCGGGCACCGTGGACGCGGTAGGCCCCGGTGTGACCGAATTCTCCGTTGGAGAGGCGGTGCATGGGTGCGCGGGAGGTTTCAAAGGATTATCCGGCGCGCTCGCGGAGTACATGCTCGCCGACGTACGGGCGCTCGCCCGAAAACCCGAACGTATGAGCTTCCGCGAGGGCGCCGCCTTTCCCCTCGTCGGCATTACGGCGTGGCTCGCGCTTGTCGACCGCGCGCGGGTTCGTCCGACCGACCATGTACTCGTACACGCCGGTGGCGGTGGTGTCGGGCATGTAGCCGTAGCTATTGCCAAAGCGCTCGGCGCGCGTGTTGCAACGACCGTCTCCGGCGACGAAAAAGGCGAGATAGCCCGAACGATGGGCGCAGACGACCTCATCTATTACCGCAGCGAATCGGTAGACGACTATGTGAACAGACTTACCGGCGGCAGAGGATTCGATGTGGTCTTCGATACGGTCGGTGGCGATAATGTAGAGAAGAGCCTTCGGGCTACACGCATCGGCGGGCATATGCTCGGTATCGCGATGCGCACTACCGCAAACCTCGCCGCGATCCACGAGCGAAGTCTCACCGTTTCGGGGGTGTTTATGGTTCTGCCGCTGCTCTCGGGCGAAGGTCTCGCGCATTACGGTGAGATTCTTACGGCGTTAGACCGGTGGTACACCGAGGGGCGTTTCACTCCCCTGGTGAACCCGAACACGTTCGGCTTGAACCAGGTCGCCGAGGCGCACCGAATGCTCGAAAACGGATCGGTCGCCGGCAAAATAGTGATAGATATACCCTGAGCCGACTTTCACGGGTTTCACGTGAGCCGGCGATCATCGCCTGCACGATAACATACGCTTGACCTCGCCGCGCGGCCGGCTGTGGCTATAAAAGAACGAACGCCCAAAGTGGAATGGTAACCCCGGAGAGGAGCGTAGTCATACTCACCGTCGCGGCGGCGAGGCTTTCGTCTGCATCAAAGGTGCCGGCAAACGTCTGTGAGACCACGGCAGTGGGCATCGTGCAAAGCAACACCAGGGCGGTGGACAGTAGCGGACCGGCGGGGAACACCCACGTCGTCATCGCCCACACGAGCGCCGGCATTATTATCAACTTAAAAAAAGCCGAAACAATCGCAGTACCGAGGAATCCCTTCAAATTCTGAAACGAAAGCCGAAAGCCTACAACAATCAGGATAAGCGGGAGACTCATGCGGGCGAACAGATCGAGCATGTCCGCGACTACGCCGGGGATCGGGAGTGAAATCGCGGACGCGAAAAGGCCAAGGATAATTGAAATGATCAGCGGATTCCGGAACACGTCGGCAAAACGCTGAGCTGCTGAATCGCCTTCAGATGGCTCCTGAAAAAAGCGCAGCACAACGATACTCGTGACCGAATTTATGATAACCCCGGCGGCGATCGCCACCGCAATAATCCCGAGCACCTCATCGCCTAACAGGGTCGATACGATCGGGAGGCCGAGGTACGCAAGATTTGACCGGTAGGTTGACTGTACGAAGGGTCCTCGCTGCTTCGGTCCAAGTCGCGAGGATACCGAAAGCGCAACGAGCGCGGTAAGAACTACCGAGACAGGAATAATTATCGCAGTGAGCGCGATGTCGGAAGTGACCTCGGGTAGATCCGCGGTTTCGAGAAAGAGCATCGCCGGAAGCGCCGTGTAAAATACCAGACGATTTAACTCGCCGGCAAACGAACTACTCACAAAGCCGGTCTTACGAAAGATATAGCCGGCGCCTATGAGCGCGAATAAAGGAATAATGAGTTCAAGAGCCTGCAAAGACATGCCGCGCCATGGTAGCCGATTATCGAGCGAGCGTGTATACGTCGCATCCGACCGCCATCGCTGATATAATCCTCACTTAGCGGACGTGATAACGAACGTTCAGCTATAACCGCGGAGCCGCCACTGGTGGCGGGGGCCACCACTGGTGGCGGGGGCATCACCGATGGCGCGGCGCATCACCGATCGCGCGGAGCCGCCACTGGTGGCGGGGGGCCGCCACTAGTGGCTCCAACGCATTGCAAAACAGGGGAATAGTATGACGAAACTCGAACGAGTACAGCGAACACTCTCAGGCGACACCGTCGACCGCCCTCCGGTGAGCATGTGGTACCATTTCGGCGTACAGCACCGACCGGGAGTGGAGTTTGCACGCATTAGTCTCGACTTTTTCAGGCACTACGATTTTGACTTTCTTAAGCTCATGAACGATTACTACTATCCGTTGCCGGACGGCGTTTGGGAGATCGCCTCCGGGGCAGACCTTTCGCGTCTCCAGCGCTTTGACCCGGAGCATAGCCCGTGGCGGGAGCAGCTTTCGGCTATCGACCGTGTTGCCGGCGAACTCGCAGGCGAAGCGCTGTTCATAGATACTATTTTCGAACCCTGGCAGACTCTCGAGCGCACCCTTGCCGGCGAGCATCTTCGAAGGCTCATGCGGGAGGAGCCGTCCGCCCTCAAAAGCGCACTCGATGTCGTTACCGACAACCTCATCGCCTACGCGCACGCGAGTATCGATCGGGGTTCGAGCGGCATATTCCTTTCGGTCATGGCGAGCGAAGAATTCCTGACGCTCGACGAAGCGGCGGAGTTCGAGCTTCCCTACGCACGCAGAGTGCTCGAGGCGGTTTCCGACCGCGCCCCGATGAACACGCTCCACGCCCACGGCGGAAGTATTTATGTTGATGCTGTTTCCTCGATGCCGGCGGCGGTACTCAGCTACCAGGACCGAGGGGCGAACAATCCTACCTTATCTCGGATGCGTGAGCACTTTGACGGGTGCCTCATGGGCGGAATCGACCAGACCGATTTTTCTCCGCGGACACCGCGGTACGTGCGCGAGCACACCCGCGAAGGTATAGCCGCAGGGGGCCGCAAAAAGTTCATTCTCGCAAACGGGTGCAGTATCCCTTCAGAGGTAAACCCGACGGTTATTCACGCTGTCGTGGATGAGGCAAAGTCGGCAGCGAACAGCGCACCCCCATCGACCTAAAAAATTTCCGTCGGTCTCGGCGCCTTCCGGTTTTCAAGAGAAGGAATGCTCTCGGCGCCTGCAAGCGTTCAACCGAGGGAATCATCGCCCTCGTTCGGTCGAATCCTTGCCCGGTCGCAACCGCGCGGCGCAGAGAAACGCGCTCGCAGGAACGCTACACAAGATCGCGCGGTATCTGCACATTCCAGCTCCTGCAGAATACCCGGTTGTC
>JBKGYS010000139.1:0-6253 GCA_046545955.1 Spirochaetales bacterium
ACTGCGGGTTCGGGTGTCGTGGAAAGGTCGGGCGCTCCCGGGGCGGTAGCGCCGGGGCAAGCGATGGGTGTCGAGTCTGCCCGACGGCGCTTGGTTTTCGTGCCGTCGCGCTCGCGGGACGGCAAGCGTCCCGCACGCCGGCGCACAGGTTGACACCCGTATGAGCGGTTTCTACACTTGCACCTATCTCGTAACTATTGCCCGCCGGCAGGTTGTAACGCGATTCGGTACTGCTCCGGCGTTCATGTTTTGCATCCCTGAAACGAGACGGAGCACTTGCCCGATCGCCGGCTGCGCCCCGGCCCTCGGTCGAAGCGCCGGTTGCCGATTCACGGTATGCAAGGAGGACCCGTTTGTATAAGCCTGTAGATCCGAAAGTAAGCTTCCCCGACATGGAGGTATCAGTCCTCGAGTTCTGGGAAAGGGCGGACATTTTCGAGCAATCCCTGCGTATGCGCGAGGGGGCGAATGAGTTCGTGTTTTACGACGGCCCTCCGTTCGCTACCGGACTTCCGCACTTCGGGCACTTCGTCCCCGGCACCATTAAGGATGTTATTCCGCGATTCCAGACCATGAAGGGCAACAAGGTTGACCGACGTTTTGGGTGGGATTGCCACGGGCTTCCGGTCGAGTACGAAATGGAAAAGGAGCTCGGGATCTCGGGTAAATACGAGATCGAAAACTTCGGTGTCGCGAAGTTCAACGAGGCTTGCCGTTCGATCGTGCTTCGCTACACCGATGAGTGGCGCCGCATTGTAACGCGCATGGGGCGTTGGGTTGATTTCGACAACGACTACAAGACCATGGATCCCGACTACATGGAAACCATCTGGTGGGTATTTAAGCGCCTGTGGGAGAAAGGGCTGGTGTACGAGGGATACTACATTCTGCCGTATAGCCCGAAGCTGGCGACACCCCTGTCGAACTTCGAAGTAAACCTCGGCGGATATCGGGAAGTCGATGATCCGGCTATTACCGTACGCTTCGCCGTCTCCGGACAGCCGGACACGTATCTCCTGGCGTGGACGACTACCCCGTGGACGTTGCCGAGCAATCTCGGGCTCGCGGTGGGCCCCGATGTCTCCTACGTGAAAGTAAAGGACGGCGAGGAGTTCTATATCCTCGCAGAAGAGCGTCTGGGAGATTACTATCGTGGAGGCGAAGAGTACGAGATTGTCGAACGTCCGACGGCCGATGATCTTGCTAAGCTTCGCTACGAACCGTTGTTTCCGTACTTTGCCGATCTCGCCGACGAGGGCGCGTTTTCCGTCCATATCGCCGACTTTGTCACGACCGAGGAAGGTACCGGGATCGTACACATCGCGCCCGGGTTCGGCGAGGACGACTATAACGTTTTGAAGGGAAGTGGATTACCTATCGTACTTCCGATCGACGATGAGTGTGCGTTTACCGAAGAGGTTCCCGATTATCAGGGACTCTTTGTCAAGGACGCCGACAAAGAGATTATCAAGCGACTCAAGAGCGAGGGCAAGCTCGTAAAGCGTGAGACATATCGTCACCCGTATCCGTTCTGCTATCGCACCGATGCGCCGCTCATTTACCGGGCTGTCACGAGCTGGTTCGTGGACGTCGAACAGATCAAAGAGAATATGCTCAGCTCCAACAGGCGTATAAACTGGGTTCCGTTCCATCTTCGCGACGGACGGTTCGGAAAGTGGCTGGAGGGGGCGAAGGAATGGGCGATAAGCCGCAACCGCTTCTGGGGCAACCCGATTCCCGTCTGGAAAAGCGACGAAAGCGGATACACCGAAGTTATTTCGAGTCGCGAAGAGCTCGAAGCAAGGGTTGGACATAAGGTCGATGATCTGCACAAGCATTTCGTCGACGAACTCACCTGGCCGAGCCCCGATGGCAAGGGAATCATGCGAAGAGTGCCGGAAGTGCTCGACTGCTGGTTCGAGAGCGGCGCGATGCCGTACGCGCAGAATCACTATCCGTTCGAGAACGAGGCATGGTTCGAGGACAATTTTCCGGCCGACTTCATCTCGGAGGGACTCGATCAGACCCGCGGTTGGTTTTATACGCTCACTGTGCTTGCCGCTGCGCTGTTCGACAAACCGGCGTTCGAAAACGTGGTGGTCAACGGACTTGTGCTCGCCGCCGACGGCAAGAAAATGAGCAAGAGCCAGCGCAATTACACCGATCCGATGGAGATCATCGAGCACTACGGCGCCGACGCGCTTCGGATGTGCCTTATGAACTCACCGGTCGTGCGTGGCGAGGATCTGAAGTTCTCCGACGAGTCGGTTAAGGAGATTCTCAAGAGCGTAATTATCCCGCTGTGGAATGCGTACAGTTTTTTCGTAACGTACGCAAACATCGACGGGGTGCAACCGGCACAGGCCCCGGGCGATCCTTCGAATCCACTCGACCGTTGGATACTGAGTGAGGCCGAAACTATGGTTCGGCGCACCGACGCTGCTCTAAGCGGCTACGACCTGCAGCGTGCGTGTGAGCCGATCGTTGATTTTATCGACCTTTTGAACAACTGGTATATCCGACGCTCCCGGCGACGTTTCTGGCGCAGCGAGAACGACAACGATAAGGAACAGGCGTACGGTACGCTGTATTCGGTGCTTAAGACCCTGGTGACCGCGGCCGCTCCGATCATCCCGTTTGTGACCGAGGAGATTTATCAGAATCTTAAGGTCGATGGAGACCCGGAGAGCGTACACCTCTGCGATTATCCGGTGGCGCGCGAGAGTCGGCGGGACGATGATCTCGAGGCGAAGATGGCTGCCACGCGAAAGGCGGTCCGCATGGGGCGCGCCCTTCGGAGTATGCACAATCTGAAAAATCGGCAACCGCTTTCGGCCCTTTACCTCGTGACAAGGAATGCGGAAGAAAAGCGGGTCCTGCGCGAGATGCTCGATATAGTCCGCGACGAGTTGAATGTCAAAGAGGTGGTGTTCCGCGAAAATGAGGAGGAGCTTGTCGAGTACAGTGCAAAGCCGAATTACCGTGTTCTCGGCCCGGAGCTCGGCTCGGATATCAAGGCTGCCGCAGGACAGATCGCTGCGCTTTCGGGGGCGGAGATCCAGAGCCTGCTCGACGGAAATACGCTGCACCTCGAGGTCAATGGAAAGCCTCTCGAGCTCGATTCCGACCGGGTGGAAGTCCAACGCTTCGAGAAGGAAAATCTCAAGGTACTCAACGAAGACAGCCTTACTGTCGCGCTCGACTCGGAAATCACGCCGCAGCTCGCCCGCGAAGGGGTCGCACGAGACCTTATTCGCACCGTCCAGAGTTTGAGAAAGGATCGGAATTTAGAGGTTACCGACCGGATACGGCTTTCGGTCGAAGGTGATCCGATGATAACCGAAGCGGTGGACCATTTTCGCGACTACATTATGAACGAGACCCTCGCTGTCGATATTTCGGTCGGAACGGTCAACGGCGCCGCCGCGGTGCGTGTAGGCGAGTTGGACTGTCGCATTGAGCTGGAAAAGGTTCAATGAGTGCGAAGAGCCGCGTAAAAGCTACCGTTCTCGCCTGCGGGGTTTGCATAACACTGCTTTCCTGTGCGACCGGGTTGCCGCTCGCACCGGAGCGTGCCGAGGCGGCGCTGCCGGCGGATGCGTCGGTGTATTTGGCACTGCGCACCGGAAGGCTCGAAGCGCTGACCGCGGATTTCGTTCGAGCCTTCGATCTGGAGACCGATGAGATCGATACTATTCTCACCGATAGCGACCGCGTTGTCGCCGCGCTCGGAGCTCCGGATAACGCCGGAGCGTTGAGTGCGGTTGCATCCGGCTCTTACCCGGGCGGGCGAATGCGACTCGGTTTAACAACGAGCCGGCGTTGGCGGCGGCGAACGGTGGATACCGATGTCTCCTCGCGTCCCTTTTTTGAGGAGCGAGACGGCGTCGGCGAACTCGCGGTGCCCTCGGGAACAATGGTCCTGTTTTCCAACGGAAGTATGCGGAATATGGTTCAACGCGCGGCTCGAAGCGAGCCCGCCGCCGATGCGGTCGATCTCGACCCGGAGGCCGAGCTATCGCTTTACATACCCCGAATCGGGGACCGTATTCGCGAGACGCTGCCTTCACAGGCCCGAGGCTTGCCGCTGGTTTCACTGTCGGTGAACGTCCGCTACGACGGTGATGCCGAGGCAACGTTGCCGTACGAGCTTTTCGGTGCTATCGAACTCGACGATGAGCGGGCTGCACGCGTATTCAGCGTCATCTCGCGACTGGTAATTGGCGCGCTTGCCGAGGGAGTTCCGGTATCGGAGCTGAGCGTTGAGCGCAACGGAAGCACCATACAATACGAGGGCCTTCCCGCCGACGAGCAGCGACTTCGGGAGTGGGCGCAGGGCTTCCTCGAGGTGCTCGGTGTCGACACAGCGGCGGGGGAAGCATGAGTACAGGAGTGATTGATTACGGGGCCGGCAATCTGAAAAGCGTCGAGACCGCTTTGCGTGCAATCGGGGCCGACTTTGTAGTCTCATCGGAGCCTGATGCATTCTCCGGATGCGATCGACTCATCTTCCCCGGCGTAGGAGATGCTGCGGCGGCGATGCAGGATATGAACAGCCGAGAGATGGATACGCTGCTTGTCGAGTTCGCCGGCGCGGGGTTGCCTGTTCTCGGCATCTGCCTCGGAGCCCAGATAGTGCTCGATCGATCGCAGGAAAGCGACGCGCGATGCCTGGGTCTTATTCCCGGTGAAGCACGCGCGTTCCCGCAGGATAGCGGCTACAAGGTCCCTCATATGGGATGGAACCGGCTTGCTTCGCGAAAGAATCACCTGTTGTTCGAAGGTATTCCCGAGGATGCAAGTTTCTACTTCGTGCATTCCTACTATCCGCTTCCGGCGGGGGACGAGTATGTGCTTGCCACGACCGAATACATACACCAGTTTGCTTCGGCGTTGCAGAAGGGCAATGTAATGGCGGTACAGTTTCATCCGGAAAAAAGCGGCCGGTTCGGGTTACGGTTACTCGAAAATTTTCTTTCGATTTCTTAGTGCAGTTCGCCTCGGGCGGTTCTTATTGATCGGGTGAGGGAGCGGGTATTCAATGCTGGAAAAACGGGTAATTGTGTGTCTCGATGTCCGTGACGGACGCACAACAAAGGGCGTGCGGTTCAAGGAAAACGTCGATGTAGGCGATCCGGTGGCTATGGCGCGTGCCTACTATCAGGCGGGGGCCGACGAGCTTGTGTTCTACGATATTACCGCAAGTTCCGAGGGGCGCGGGATCATGATCGACACCGTCCGTGCGGTTGCTGAGCAGGTCTTCATTCCTTTCTCGGTCGGTGGTGGTATAGGTTCGGTGGATCACATGCGAGATGTGCTGCTTGCGGGGGCTGAGAAGGTAAGCGTGAACAGCCAGGCGGTCCGCGCCCCGGATATCATCGACGAGGGAGCGAAACGCTTCGGCCGGCAGTGTATCGTGCTCGGCATGGACGCCAAGGCGGACGACACGGCGCCGAGCGGTTACAGGATTTATGTCAACGGTGGTCGTAAGGCTACCGAGCGGGATGCACTCGAATGGGCGCGGGAGGCGGTCGAGCGGGGAGCCGGCGAGATTGTGCTGAACAGTATCGATGCCGACGGGACGCGGGATGGGTACGAGTGCCGCCTGACACGGCTGGTATCGGAGACGGTAACGGTTCCGGTCGTTGCCAGCGGAGGGGCCGGTCGTCCCGAGCATATTGTGGAGGTGTTCCGCGAAGGCGCTGCGGATGCGGCTCTTGTTGCCAGCATGGTGCATTTTGGCGATTATACAGTAAAGGAAATAAAACAGGAGATGACGCAGGCGGGGCTTCCGGTTCGAATGCGCTGGTAAGTGCGATAGAACGGGAAAAATCCGCCACGTTGGAGATTAATACCATGCCGAGTTACGACTACGAATGCAAAGAATGTGGCCATGAGTTCGAGGCGTTTCAGACTATGTCCGAGGCGCCTCTGACCGAATGCCCTTCGTGTGGGCAGGAATCGCTACGCCGGCTGATCGGTGGGGGAATGGGAATCATTTTCAGAGGAAGCGGCTTCTATGTGAACGACAGCCGTGCGTCCAAATCGTCCGCTAACGGTAAATCGGGTAACGCAAATGGCGCTGAAGCCGAAGGAAAGGCCAAAGAACCGGCGGCATCGAGCAGCAACTCATCGGAAAAAAGTTCCGGGGGAGAGGCTTCCGGGTCGAAAAGTGCTTAGGCCATGACTCGGGGTTCGGGGCGGAGTCTTTCGGCAGCGTGTGCAGCCATTGCCGGTGCCGTTGCAGTTAGCC
>JBKGYS010000140.1:0-6247 GCA_046545955.1 Spirochaetales bacterium
CCGGGAGCGACGCCGCTCATACCGCAGCAACGCCCCTTGCCGGGAGCGACGCCGCTCATACCGCAGCGACGCCCCGTGCCGTGGGCGACGCCGCCCCCTGCCGCGCCGGCCAGGTTCGGCAGCGGGGCGAAACGGCGTGTCCTCACCGACGCGCCTGCTCGCGGGGCTCAACTTATCCTTCTACGTGAAGCGCCATATCTCCGAAGCGAATCCAGTTTTTTCTTCGCATATATTCGCTGATCGCAAGCGATATGACCGCCGGAAGCGCGAAGTGCAACAGGATCATCCACGGAATCCCTGTCGATCCCATGGTTTCAAGCGTCGCGAACTGACCGACAAGACCACTCGTTCCCATGCCGGCGCCGACACGGTTTGACTCCATCGCGAAGACAACGGTTCCGATGGGCCCGAGAATGGCTGCCGTTACGGTTGGAGGAATCCATATCAGCGGATTGCGTACGATGTTGGGAATCTGAATCATGGATGTGCCGAGCCCCTGCGATATAAGGCCCGCGAACCGATTTTCACGGAAGCTCGAGGCGGCGAATCCCACCATCTGACACGCACATCCGATCGTGGCGGCTCCGGCGGCGAGCCCGCTTAAGCCGAGAGAAATGGCAATCGCCGCGCTGGAGATTGGAAGCGTGAGCATCATTCCCATGGTAACGGCGACGAGGATTCCCATCGGCAGCGGATACAGTCCGGTAAGCAGATTAACGAAGCCGCCTATGCCCGTCATAAGCGCGGCAACTGCCGGAGCAAGGAAAAAGCCGGTAAGCCCTCCAGCCAGAATAGCAGTTGCCGGAACAACGATAATGTCCATTCTGGTGCGGCCGGCAACAAGGCGCGAAAGCTCCGCGCCGACAAGCGCGGCAACCAGCGCGCCAACCGGCTCGCCGATTTCCAGCATTATCCCGGCATCGGCTCGCACGACGGTGCCGGCTCCGATTGCGCCGGTGACGACGGCTGCAAACATACCGAGCGGGGGCGCCGTAACGCTGTATGCCACTCCGACGCCGATCGCGGGTCCCATAAGGCGCTGACCGGTTTCTCCGAACTGTTGAACGAGCTCGAGCCCTGTGTACAGCCCGATCTGCTCGAGGATCAGCCCTATAATGAGAGACGCGAACAGACCGAGGGCCATGCCGTTGAGAACTCGGACAATGTACTCGCGGATGCGGTTGCCGAGCCCGGAAGCTTCTTTGCCTCGGCTCTCGGCGCCGGCACTCGTGGTAGTGTTGCTCATTGTTCCCCCGTTTGAACCGTAATAGCCGGAAAGTAACCATTGGACGCGCGTACTTCAAGTCTTTCCGACTCGATCGACGCTACAGATACGACCGCCACGCCCGAGCGCAACTCCGCGAGGACCGGAGCGATCAACGGTCCCACGAGGCGAGAAACTGCGCCGCGCGCCTCATGTACTCCTCGCGCTTGTCGGTGTCCATCTTATCGAGCATGCGCGGCATCATCGATAATCGGTGATTGGACTCGAAAAGACGTCTGTGCCGTTCTATGAACCGCCAGTACAGCGCGGTCCAGATTTCTTCCCATTCGCCGCGCGGGTAATCCGACATTTTCCGCAAGTAGTTGCTCCCGCTTATATACGGCTTCGTGGCGAAAAGGCCACCGTCTGCGAACTGGCTCATACCGTACACGTTGGGAACCATGACCCAGTCGTACGCATCGACATACATTCCCATGAACCAGCGGTATACCTTGTCCGGGTCGGTCTCGGCGAGGAGCATAAGATTTCCGACGACCATGAGGCGTTCAATGTGGTGCCCGTAGCCGAAGCGAAGCGCGCGTTCGATTGCAAGGTCCACGGGGGGCAGCCCGGTAGTGCCGGTCCAGAACGAGTCGGGCAGGGGCTTTGAATGCGCGAGCCGATTGCGCGTTCGCATGTATCGTCCGTCCTGTTCGTAGGCCGCCCGCACGAACTCGCGCCAACCGAGTACCTGCCGGACAAAGCCTTCGAGCGACCCCATTGGAATGTCGTTCGCGTCGGCAAAGCTCAGCGCCGCTTTGAGTACTTCGTTCGGATCTATTAGGCTGATGTTTATAAGCGGCGAAATCGTGGAATGAAAGACGCGCGTGTGCCGGATTGTGAGCGCGTCCTCATACGGGCCGAAATCGCGGAAACGCTCCGCCAGGAAGGTATCGAGCGCGCGCTTGGCGCCGTCCCGGGTCCACGGAAGCCAGACGGCGGCGTCGCCGTAATGATCGCCCGGAACCTCGTCGAGCCAGGAATGCGCCTCCGCAATCGCCGCGTGGTCACCGGCTACCTTGTCGGTGGAAGTCCGACCGCCGGGAGACCGGCCGGTCTCCCAGACTTCAATGTCCGGCGGAAGGTCTATCCGTTTCGGAAGTTTCTTGCGGTTATCCTCGTCGAAGCTCCATCGTCCGCCGGCCGGTTCGCCGTCTTCCGATACAAGGATCCCACGGTCGAGGCGAAGCTTCCGATAGAAACGGGCCATATGACGCTTCGAATCGAGGTACCGCTTTACGGCCTCCCGGCGTGGAAGTATGAACATGGGACTTTCGTACCATACGCGCTTGAGGCCGTACCCGGGAGCCGTTTCGGTCAAGGCGCGCTCGAGGTAATCGTCGCTCGTATCGGCGACATGGATCACCGAGACCCCGTCTTCGGACAGGCGCTGCCAGACGTCATCGGTGGAACTAATGGTTCGAATATCGATGTATCGGACTGTAAATCCGAGCGTTTCGAGCCGCCCCGCATACGAGCGCATCGAAAGTCGGTGCAGGAGCAGTCGCTGCCGGTGAGCATGATTGAACGTCAGGAAAAGCGGTTCTTCGATCAGGTATACCAGCCGGCTGCGCTTCAGGAACACGGCGTCGGAGGGAGCCGCGAGCTGGTTCGGGTACACGAGGGTGGCGTGAATCACAGGTTCAAAAATACGAACGCCGCCGGCAAAATCAAGGAGAAGCTGCCGAGCGGCGAAGCGATCCTCCGACCTCGTTCGCAGGCCGGACGAGATTTGCTTTCGGGTGTTATCGCATTGCTGTGTCAGCCGACACCGAACGCCGATCAACCCGGGCGGCGGCCGGTGCTTCCGGTTGATCGGCGGCGTCGTATGCGCACTGCTTTTCGGCGTCGACTGTCAACGCAAAGCCGACATTCCTTAAGAAAAAGTTGTGTCTGAGACGCGATTGTCCACGGCCCGCCGGTGGTTTACCACGGCATCGCTTCGCCCTTGTAGTCCATGTATACGGGGCTCTCGGCGTTGAGCGCCGAGATTTGTTTGCGCATCTGCGAAACCGACTCCTCGACCGAAAGGTTGCCACGATCACCGCCCATGTCGGTGCGCACCCAGCCGGGATGAAGCGATGTAATGGCAACGCCTTCGTCCCTGCAGTGGAAATACAGCAGGCGGGTGAGCATGTTAAGCGCGGCTTTCGAGACGCAGTAGGGAACGCCGCGTCCACCACCCTGCATGGCGATGCTTCCGGCCGACGACCCGATCATGACGACCCTGCCGTTTTTACTGCGCCGGAGCAGCGGGAAAAGCGCCTTGGTCACTCGAACCGGACCAAGCGTGTTCACGTTAAAGACACGACGTATCGCTTCCTCGTCTACGTCGTCGATGCTCGTTTCATTCGGTTCGGGAGCGATACCGGCGTTATTGATGAGGATATCGAGCGTGTCGGCGCGACGCCTGACCTCAGCACAGCCGCGATCGACCGATTCGCCGTTCGAAACATCAACCTCAATAATCTCGAGCCGATCGGGGTAGGACGACGCGAGTAGCTGAAGCTGCTCCGCGTTGGGGTTTCGCACGCACGCGAACACCCGGGAGCCGGCATCGAGATACGCGCGAGCAAAGCCGAGTCCGATGCCACGGGACGCACCCGTTATACAGATCGTTTCCATTTTCAAAAGATAAGAAGCATCGTATGATCGTGTAAATAAGGAGGACATGTGCCCACGCGTGACGCACAGTATCTTCGATCGCTTATCGAGGAACGCTACGCGATAGAGGGGCTCGACTCGCTCGTCGAGCCGGCGCTGACCAAAGCCCGCGCGTTTCGCGGAGAGGACGGAAGCGACAACCGAAGGAGGTAGAGGAGAGGTATGAGCAGTGAGGCGAGACACACGATTGAACCGAAGGACTCGGCCCGATGGGATCTCGCCGCCCTCGGTGAGGTTATGATCCGGCTCGACCCGGGTGAACGGCGGATTCGAACCGCCCGCAGTCTCAATGTCTGGGAAGGCGGAGGCGAGTATAACGTGGCGCGGGCGTTGAAACGCTGCTTCGGTCTGGAGTCGACCGTAATCACGGCGATTCCCGATAACGAGGTCGGAGAACTCCTTATCGATCTAATCCATCAGGGTGGCGTCGATCAGTCTCATATCGTGCACACGCCGTTCGACGGCATAGGGCGCGCCGCGAGGGTAGGCCTTAACTTCACCGAACGCGGGTTCGGGGTTCGTGGTGCGGTGGGTGTCTCCGACCGGGCAGGTTCGGCTGCCTCCCGCCTGAAAGCGGGGGATATCGACTGGCGGAAGCTCTTCGAGACCGAAGGAGTCCGCTGGTTTCACACCGGAGGTATTTTCGCGGCGCTATCCGAGACAACCCCGGATGTCCTGCTCGAGGCGCTGCGCGCGGCTCGCGAGACGGGAACCATTGTCAGCTATGACCTGAACTACCGCGCATCCCTGTGGAAGGGGCAGGGCGGAATCGAGCGGGCGCAGGAGGTAAACCGCGAGATTGCCCCCTACGTCGACGTGATGATCGGCAATGAAGAGGATTTTACCAAAGCGCTGGGTTTCGAGGTGAAAGGTGTCGACGAGTCGTTAACCGGGTTGGACGTGGAAAGCTACAAGTCGATGGTCGTTCAGGTATCCGAAGCGTTTCCCGATATTCGCGCGATAGCCACGACCTTGCGGGATGTACGCACCGCGACGCTCAACGATTGGGGGGCGATCCTGTATACGGGCGGCAAATGGTACGAGGCGACGCACAGGAAGAATCTCGAAATCCTCGACCGTGTCGGTGGTGGCGACAGCTTTGCCTCCGGGCTGATCTACGGGTTTCTCAGGAATATGTCGCCGCAGGACTGCGTTGAATACGGCGCGGCGCACGGTGCGCTCGCAATGACAACTCCGGGCGACACCTCTATGGTGAGCCTTCGCGAGGTTGAAAAGCTCGTAGGAGGCGGCTCGGCGCGCGTGGAACGATAGCGAGGCTCGGAAGAAAACGATGCGTGAAGTCATCCGGATGCGTGAAGCCACCCGGATGCGTGAAGCCATCCGGAACATAAGGAGCGATACGCGATGAGCGAAACAAGTGAAGATTCGAAGACCGGCGGCGAGGCGAGTGGTATGCTCGATACTGTATTCCGTCATCGTCTTGTTCCGGTGATCCGCCTCGACGATCCGGGGCATGCTCAACCGCTTGCAGAGACGCTTCTGGGAGCGGGACTTCCGGTAATGGAGATTACCTTTCGCAGCGACGCCGCCGAGCGGTCCCTGCGCCGGGTCGATGCGAGCGGCGTCGAGGTGCTCCTCGGCGCCGGTACCGTGCTTACCGTCGAGCAGGTTAAGCGCGCGGTCGACGCCGGCGCGCGGTTTATTGTCACGCCGGGTTTCAATCCCCGCGTAGTCGAATACTGCGTAACATCGGGAATCCCGGTGACGCCGGGCGTCAACGACCCGAGCGCGGTCGAGGCGGCGCTCGAGTACGGGCTGACGGTGCTGAAGTTTTTCCCCGCCGAGGCGAGCGGCGGTATCCCCATGGTTCGTGCGCTCGCGGGACCGTACGGCCATGTGCGTTTCATTCCCACCGGCGGCATCGGGCCTGAAAACCTCAGCGATTACCTGTCGCTCAAGAACGTAGCGGCTGTCGGGGGCAGCTGGATGGTTTCTTCCGACGCGATCGCCGCCGGCGACTGGGAAACGATCGCCTCGAAGACCAGAGATGCGGTGAAGCTCGTCTCGCGGGCAGGTTAGACCTCATACGTACGCCGGGTTTCAGAAAGCCGCACGCTTCGAGGCAGGGCGCGATCGGACAATGCCGTCGCCCTTGACGGCAGGGGCCGCGATTGTCCACGGTCTCGGGAGATACATTATCTGTCCGTCGAGGCGGTAGGAAGGCTACACTCGGAGCAGTACATATGGTTAATCAACGCATGCAGCACCACGGTTTCACCGGTTCCCTGGTTTTTCTCCTGGCAGGTCTCGTCGCGATCGGCCTCGCTTCGTGCGCCGGCGTAGATGAACGCGGGGGCG
>JBKGYS010000141.1:0-6182 GCA_046545955.1 Spirochaetales bacterium
CACTTTTTTCGCAACGGGCAGTTCTTCGCGGGGCCGTATGTGTCGCTCGGCCTGCCGCTTACCCCGCAACCGATGCCGGACGGGCTTTTAGAGATAGCTCCACGGTTCGACCCGTATGAACATCAGCTTACCGCATTCCGAAGGCTCTCCGGTGAATCGCCGCGGAGCACGATTATCGGCACGGGGACGGGAAGCGGAAAGACCGAAGCATACTTGTACCCCGTTCTCGACCGGTGCCTGCGAATGGCGAGGAAGCCGGGGATAAAGGCGATTGTCATTTTCCCGATGAACGCGCTCGCAAACGACCAGGCAGAGCGGGTGGCGCGGATCATTCACGGGGACTCGAGGCTGAAGAATATTGTGACCGCAGGGCTTTTTACCGGCGACCGGCCGGGCAATCACGCGACGATGGGCCCCGATCATCTTGTTACCAATCATGAGGCAATGCTCGCGCATCCGCCGGATATTCTGCTTACGAACTACCGAATGCTCGACCTGCTGCTTTTGCGTCCGAACCGGGCAAGGCTGTGGGCGGGGTCGGGGCCTGAGTCGCTGAAGTTTCTTGTGGTCGATGAGCTACATACCTTCGACGGTGCGGAGGGTACCGACCTTGCCGTGCTTATTCGGAGGCTCAAGGAGCGTCTGGGTATTCCCGACGGATCGCTTGCGTGCGTGGGAACGTCGGCGACGATCGGTGGAGCGAACAACGCGGAGGCGCTTCGCCGGTACGCGAGTTCGCTGTTCAGCGAAACCTTCGACGAGGATTCGGTAGTCGGCGAGTCGGCGCAGCCGCTCGGTGATTTTCTTGCGGGAGCGGAGCCCGACTACGTTGGCCTTGTTTCCGAGCGTCAGATTACGGCGCTCGATCCGGGTGAGTTTTCATCGCTTGAGAGCTACATTAAGGATCAGGCGGAGATCTGGTTCGAGGAGATGGATGCGAATGTCCACGACGAGTCGTGGCGAATAGCGTTAAACGGAAAGGTGAAACGCATCGAGGCGTTTCAGCGCATTGCCCGCCTTGCATCGGTAGAACCGGTTACCTACGACAGACTTGTCGAGGAGCTTTCGGGGAAACCGCTCGACGATCTCGAGGCGGAGCAGCAACGCTATTATCGCCTTATTATAACGAGTCTTTTGAGCCTGGCGGGTTGGGCACGGCGCGAGACGTCGAATGCGGTTCTGCCGGCGGTGCGCGTCGGAGTGCAATTGTGGATGCGAGAGTTGCGGCGTGTGGTCGCCCCGGTTACCCGGCAGCCGTCGGTGGCGTTCTGGGATAATCTCAGCGAAGCCGAGCGGAATACTCACTTACCTGTGGTGCATTGTCGCGAGTGTAACGCGAGCGGATGGGTGGCGTTTCGATACGAGACAAGCCCGGAGAAGATCCAGTCGGGGTATCAGGAGTTTGTGCGACGGTTCTTCGGCAACTCGGCGGAGACGGTGTACATGTTTCCGCCGGAGGACGAGCACGGGGCGCACGGACAGTTCGGCGAGCTTGCGAGGATGTGCGGCTCGTGCCTGCGTCTTTTCGATGCGGGAAAGAAACGCTGCCCGCACTGCGGCAACTCCGATCAAACCACCGTGCCGCTTGTGGAAATACATCAACCTATCCAGACGAACAAGAAAAGCGGACACACGCACGTCTATCATAACTGTCCGGTGTGCGGTGCGCGCGACTCACTGCTTCTGGTCGGAAGCCGCTCGACGAGTCTCCTCGCGGTCGCGCTGGCACAGTTTCACGCGAGCTCGTATTCGCGCGCTAAAAAGGTACTCGCGTTTTCCGATTCGGTGCAGGACGCCGCGCACCATGCCGGTTTCTTCGGTGCACGGACGTATAGCTTCAACATGCGTATGGCGCTCGGGCAGTTTTTTGAATCGACCAAAAGCCGTCATACTCAGCAGCTCAAAGAGCTTCCAGCGCGCTTCATGAAATACTACCGTCAGACGCTCGGCGATGAGCGGTTTGTGGCGGTCTTTCTCGCCCCGCGGCTCGAGGCGCAACCGGAGTTCGACGACCTTCTGTCGGCGACTCCCGGCGGCAGCGCATCGGTAACCGAATCTATGATTTCGATGGTAGGCTCGCGCCTGAACTGGGATATTCACGCGGAGCTCGGCTTCATGTCGCAGATCGGTCGGACGCTCGAGAAGAGCGGTGTCCTGGCGGTGTATTGCGATACTGGCCTCGTCGATGCAGCGGTCGATGAGCTTGCCGAGGAACTGCGCGAGCAGATCGGCACGCTTGCTCCGGTGAACTCCGCGATCGTCGGGCGCTTTGTGCGGGGGCTTCTCACGCGAATGCGGCATCGCGGGGCGGTGCTCTTCGATCAGCTCGAGCGCTACCTTGAGCACGGCGGCGACTTCAGAAAGCTCGGCGCTACCAACGAGGAGCGCTTTCTGCTTCCGTGGGCGGGTCCAATGACAAGACTCCCCGCGTTCGTTACGGACGGACCTGTCGGGCGCGATCGCTTCGACCGGATTAGCGCTGCCGGCGGGTCGCGGACGAACTGGTACGAGGAGTGGGTGCGTAAGGCGCTTTTCGCCGCGCCGGGGGTGGACGCCTCCGAGGAGGCTCACTTCTACGCGCGCGATGTATTGCGTCGAACGCTTAAGTTGCTCACCGACCAAGGCCTTCTCACCGAGGAGTCGGTCTCGGGAAATTCGGTGTGGGCGATTCCGGAATCCTCTGTGCTCGTTACGAGCGAAGTTTCGTATTTGCGTTGCAATCATCATGGCTGCAATCATCGTGCGACAGTCGCACGCTCCGAAGCCGACAGGTGGCGGGAGGCTCCTTGTCCGCGGCCGGGCTGTACCGGCGCCCTCGAACCGGTGGAGTCGGGTACGGGCGACTACTATTCCGCGCTCTACCGTCGCGGCGAACTCTCCCGGGTTATTCCGGCCGAGCACTCGGCGCTTGTCGATGCCTCCGAGCGTGAACGAATCGAGCAGCTTTTCTCGGCCGACGAGAGCGATGCCGCGCGCAAGCCGTGGCATCCGAATCTTGTTTCGAGTACGCCGACACTCGAGATGGGAATTGATATCGGCGATCTGTCCGCTACCATTCTTACCCGTGTTCCCCCGCGACCTGCGAACTACGTGCAGCGGATCGGGCGATCGGGGCGGAAGAGCGGAAGCGCGCTTAACCTTACGGTTGCCACAGGAAGGCCGCACGACCTGTATTTTATGAATGATCCAAGGTCGATGATTGCCGCCGAGATCGAGCCACCCGGACTTTTTCTCAATGCTCCGTATGTACTCAAACGTCAGCTTCTCGCCTTTGCCTTCGACAGCTGGGTTTCATCCGGCGTGAGCGAGCAGAGCGTTCCCGGACAGATACAACACGCGCTCGATGCTACCGCCGGCCGCGGGTCCGGGCAGAGCGCCTCCGAGGCGGCCGGCGCATCAGGGGCACCAGGGGCATCAGGTGCACCAGGGGCATCAGGGGCACCAGGGGCATCAGGGGCACCAGGGGCACCAGGGGCACCAGGGGCGGCACACACCTCGACATCCGAGGTGGCATCCAGTTCGACATCCGGGTCGAGCGCGTTTCCCTGGAACTTTTTCGAGTATGTAGCAACACACGGGGAAGCGTTACAGAAGGCTTTCCTCTCGCGATTCGGAGAGGACGAGCTCGATGCGTATTCCCGGAAATATCTCGGCGAGCTGCTGCAGGCAGGAAACGAAGGGCCTGAGCTGACCCGCGAAGTTCTCGAACGGCTCGGAGGACTTCGCGAGGAGATTCAGAGCCTGAAGCGAAGGTTGCAGACCACTAGTACGTCACTGCACGAGTTCGAGCAAAAATCGCACCTCGATTCCACCGCCGAGGAACGCCGCGATGACCTGAAGCGACAGCAGCGGGCGCTCGAGGTCATAATTTCACGGCTTCAAAAGAAGAATACATTTCAGTTTCTCACCGATGAAGGGCTTATTCCCAACTTTTCATTTCCCGAAGCCGGCGTAGTCCTGCGCTCGGTCATTCTTCGTCGCTCAAAACGGAATACCGAGGTCGGCGAGCCGCTGGTATACGAGTACCAGAGGCCGGCAATGGCCGCGCTCAGCGAGCTCGCGCCGGAGGCGGAGTTTTACGGTCAGGGGCGCAAGGTCACCATTCAGCAGATAGACCTTCGAACGAGCGAAATCGAGCAGTGGCGCATTTGCGATACGTGTCACCATATGGAACCGGAGGTAACCGGAGCGCAGTACACGACGTGTCCGCGCTGCGCGAGTCCACAGTGGTCCGACGTCGGGCGCAGGCAGAATCTGCTCAAGATGAAACAGGTTGTCGCGGTAGAGCCTGACTGGAAGAGTCGCATTTACGATGAAAAGGAAGAGCGAACCCCGACCTTTTTCTCACGGAACCTGTTCGTGGATGTAGACCCTCGCGAGATTACCGAGGCTCAGGTAATGGATGCCGGCTCGCTGCCGTTCGGCTTCGAGTTTGTGCGGAACGTCACGCTTCGCGATTTGAACTTCGGTCGCATGAACTCGAGTCGAAATAGTTTCAACTTCGGCGGCATGGAAGTCTCCGCCGGGGGATTTCACATATGCAGGCACTGCGGAGCGGTGCTCACCTCAGGACACAGCGAGGAAAGCGGTAGTGGTGGATTCGGCAGTACCACGCAGCACGGCGAGGTGAATCACGCCGCATGGTGTCCGGTGAACAACGGCGAAGCGGACGAGGGTGACGCGTTTTCCGCCGTGTTTCTCTATCGTGACTATCAGTCGGAAGCGATTCGCTTGCTGATTCCAACGGAGCTTTTTGCGGTTGAGCGACAGCTTGAATCGTTCGTAGCCGGTTTGTTCCTCGGACTGCGACAGCATTTCGGCGGAAGCGTCGATCACATCCGTTCCACCCACATGTACCTGCCGGGCGCCGAAGGGGGACCGAAAGAGCACTTTCTTGTCCTCTACGACAGTGTGCCCGGCGGGACAGGATACCTGAAGCAGTTGCTCGCCGACAGCGACTCTCCGACCGGCACCGGCACCATGCGTGCGGTATTCGAACACGCCCTGCGCTTCATGCAGGCGTGCCCCTGCGAGGACGGATGTCACCGCTGTGTATACTCCTACCGGCAGGCGCATGTAATGGAGCGTATCTCGAAGCAGACCGCCATTGCCCTGTTCACCCGCATAATCGATAACTGGCACACGCTCTCCGACGCCCACGGCGCGGTCGCCGGCCACAGCGGTAACGCATGGCTCGAAAGCAGGCTCGAGGCGACGTTCGTACAGGCGTTGCACGCCGTCCCGGAAGCGCTCGGATTTCCGGTGGCGCTGCATGGAGCACAGGTGCGCGGGAAAGCGGGTTGGACGCTTACGGTAAACGGAAACACCTACCAGGTGGAGCCACAACCCCGCGTCGGATTCACCGACTCGGTTACGCCCGCGAGTACGCCCGATTTCATGATTCGTCCGGCAGGCGAGCATAGTTTGTCCCGACCGATCGCCGTGTTCACCGACGGCTTCGCATTTCACGCCGATATTGAGCGCGGGCCGCTTTCCGTCGGCGCCGACGCACATAAACGAATCGCGATCCACGAAAGCGGGCGCTACTGGGTCTGGTCCTTGACTTATGACGACGTGGCAACGGCGCTTATGCCGGATACCACATCCGAAGCGGCAGGAGCTTTTCTTGTCGATCCGAACAAGTTTGAAAGAGCGTGCGCACTGGTCAAAAACAGGGAAGTAGTTAAGCTGGCGAAGCAGGGCAGTCTGCATGCGCTTATCGGGCTGCTCGCATATCCGGATGAACGCACATGGAAACGCATGTCCGCCGCCGCCGGGGTGGCGCTTAGCAGCAATGGTAGTTCCTTGAAGCTCTCACGTGGCCTCGGCGAACGCGCCTGGGTTACCGCCGATCTCTCTGAGACCTTCGCCGAAGGGCGAACCGTTGAAACCAATCAGGACCCCGAGATAATTCTCAGGACTCTTTATCCAGGCGAGCCTTCGCGCGGGGCCCCGGGCGATGGCCCTGGTGGTCCGCCGCGCTGGATCGCCGCGGGGGCGGTCTGGCCGAACGGCGATCTGCAGCAGGAGCTGGAAAACCCGGAGCACATGCGGGGTATAGTTACCCTGCGCGATGATGATGCAAGCGCCGGCAGAAACGAGTTTAAGGGCGCGTGGAACGCCTTCTGGAATGCCGTTAATCTGTTGCAGTTTCTCCCGGAGATCCGCTGGAGCACCACAAG
>JBKGYS010000142.1:0-6107 GCA_046545955.1 Spirochaetales bacterium
CAACCCTCTGCCGATCAACCCTCTGCCGATCAACCCTCTGCCGATCAACCCTCTGCCACCGCGCGGGCAGCCTCTTCGCCGATCATACGAATACCGGTGCGCACATCGTCGTCGGGCATGCCGAAATTGATACGAATGCACTCGTCGCGATGCTCCCAGGGTTGATCGAAGCCGAAGAAAAAGTATTTACCGGGGACAACAATCGTATTGCGGGCCTTGAGCCGCTCATAAAGCTCCTCGGTTGTAATCGGAAGGTTGCGAAACCAGATCCACAGAAACAGAGATCCCTCGCTCTTGTGCACCGCATAGTCGACCGATCCGTCGAAGGAGCTGTGAATGTAATCGAGCGCTCGCCTTGACTTGTCCTGGTAAAACGGCCGGACTACCGAACGCGAAAGGTCGAGAATTTCTCCCGATTCCACAAGCGGCGTAACGAGCTGCTGTCCGACGCTTCCGTTGGACAGACTCAGAATCGCATTACAGGAGGACAGCGCCTCTATCATCCGTTCCCCTGCGATTACAATACCGGTTCGCGTCGCCGGAAGCCCGATCTTCGAAAGACTCATGGTAAGTATGATGTTTTCATTCCACACCGGCGTCGCTTCTTCGAAAATCATACCGGGAAACGGTACCCCGTACGCGTTGTCGATAATCAGCGGAACGCCGGCATCGCGTGCTATCCGGTCGAGACGGTCAATCTCCGAGTCGGTGATGACATTGCCCGTAGGATTGGTCGGACGGGATACGCAGATAGCCGCCACATCGTCGTCGATACGCAGATGCTCAAAGTCAACGTGATATTTGAACGTATGCTCGTCGACAAGCTCAATATCCGCCGGAACCGAGCGGAAGTCCTCGCTTCGAATACTCTGGTCGGCGTAGCCGATGTACTCGGGCGTGAGCGGAAAGAGGATGCGCTTGTGAACGCCCGCTCCGTCCGGGCCGGCGAGCATATTAAACAGCAGGTAGAAGCTTGTCTGGCTTCCGTTGGTGATCGCGATATTCCGTTCAGTTATGTCCCACCCGTATTCACCGCGCAGCAGCCGGGCGAGCGTCGCGACGAACTCGGTGTTACCCTGCGGCGGATCGTAGTTCGCGAGCATACGCTCGAGGTCTCCGTCGCGCTCCATTATCTCCTGCATGCGCCGCCGCCACACAGCGTTGACCTCGGGAATATGGGCCGGGTTTCCGCCGCCAAGCATGTATTTGTGCTGACTCCCACTCATGGCGTGACCGAGGTCATCCATAAGCTGAAGAATCCCGGTGCGCGCTGTGAACTTCTGACCGAACTCGGATAGCTTCATAGGTATCCAAATGTACTAAATTGCCGCGCGGAACGGAACACCGCGCGGGAAACGAATCACTTGAACACCCCGGTCGAAAGGTAGCGGTCGCCCCTGTCACACACGATCACGACGATCACCGCATCCGTTACCCCTTCGGACTCGAGCTCACGCGCGAGATCCACCGCCGCAGCCACATTGCCCCCCGATGAAATCCCGGCGAATATACCCTCTTTGCGGGCAAGCTCGCGGGTGGTCTCTTCAGCGCGCTGCGAATCCATCTCGCGGGTCGTGTCGAGGCGGCCGGGGTCGAAGATTTTAGGTTGATATTCCGCCGGCCACGCCCGGATTCCCGGAATTCCGCCTGCCGCGTCGGGTCGTACTCCCACAATCTGAACGGCCTCGTTCTGTTCCTTGAGATAGCGCGATGTCCCCATAAGAGTGCCGGTGGTACCGGTCGAAGCGACAAAGTGCGTGAGCGTGCCCTCGGTATCGCGCCATATCTCGGGACCAGTGCTTTCATAGTGCGAAAGCGGATTGTCGGGGTTGGAAAACTGATCGAGGATCACCCCCTGCCCCTCCGACTCCATCGTTCGTGCGGTATCGATCGCCTCTTCCATGCTTCCCTTCTTGGAGGTAAGAATGAGCTCGGCGCCGAAAGCCCGCATGACCGCCCGTCGCTCGGCGCTCATGTGTTCGGGCATGACAATTTTCATGGTGTAGCCCATAGTCGCGGCCACCATCGCGAGCGCAATGCCGGTATTGCCGCTCGTCGCCTCGATAAGCGTATCACCAGGCCTTATACGCCCGGATTTCTGTGCATTCTTGATCATCCAGTACGCGGGACGGTCCTTGACCGAACCGGCCGGGTTGTTTCCTTCGAGCTTACAAAGCACGGTGTTAGGCCCGTCGTACAGTCGACGGAGCTTTACCAGGGGGGTCCCTCCGATGCACTGTTCAAGTGTGTATACATTCATTGCTTGTGATCCTCCGGTTTCTCAAGTAAGCTGAGTTGGTTACATAATTATCCGAAGAGAGGATAGCACAGATGACCGTACATTTGCAGCGGGTAAATTCGGCCGCACATTTGGAAGCTCGAAACAGTAACGGCAACACCGTGCATATAGACGGGGCTCCGGCAATCGGCGGGCAGAATGCCGGGTTCAGGCCCATGGAAACCCTCCTCGCCGCGGTCGGCAGCTGCGCGAGTATGGACCTGGTGGCCATTCTCACCAAACAACGCCAGAGGCTCGACGACCTTTCCGTCCGTATCGACGGCACTCGAAAGCAGGGAGACGCCCCGCACCCGTTCACCGCGATTCACGTGCACTTCGACCTCAAAGGCGCGATTGACGAAAAACGCGCCGAGCGCGCGGTCTCTCTCTCGGTCGACAAGTACTGTTCGGTGAAAGAATCGCTCGACCCGAATATTGACGTAACCCATTCGTTCACCGTGGAACAAACATCCGTGGAGCCGAAACCCCATGACCGATAAGCCGGGCGGGAACAACGCACGGAATCCGGAACAACAGGCGGGATTCGACACACGCGCGATCCGGCATCAGAGCGAACGGAGTAAACACCGCGAGCACGCGCAACCGGTGTACCTCACGTCGAGCTTTGTCTTCAACAGCGCCGAACACGCGCGCGCCCTGTTCAACGGCGAAGAAGACGGGCCGGTCTATTCTCGCTACAGCAATCCGAACACCGACGAGTTCATTTCGCGGCTGGCCGCCATGGAACACTGCGAAACCGGTGTAGCGACCGCAAGCGGTATGGCCGCGATGTTTTCGAGCATGGCGGCGTTCCTGAGCGCCGGCGACCACATTGTCGCCTCGCGCGCGGTGTTCGGCTCCACCCACCAGGTCATCACCGGAATACTCGCGCGCTGGGGCATCGATTACACCTACGTCGACCCGAGAGACACCGACGGCTGGAAGACGGCGATCACCGACCGAACGAAAATGCTCTTCGTGGAAACACCGTCCAACCCGGGGCTCGACCTTGTCGACCTTGCCTTTGTCGGCTCACTCGCCGATGAACACCAGATCCTTTTGAACGTCGACAACTGCTTCGCTACCCCCTACCTCCAGAACCCTGCCGACTTCGGGGCGCACATTGTCACGCACTCGGCGACCAAGTTTATCGACGGACAGGGCCGAGTCCTCGCCGGCGCAATTCTCGGCTCGGCCGAGCACATCGATACGGTGCAGGCGTTCACGCGACACTGCGGAGCGGCGCTCTCGCCGTTCAATGCGTGGGTTGTATCGCGAAGCCTCGAAACGCTGTCGGTGCGTATGGACCGCCACGTTGCGAACGCCGAGGCACTCGCCCGCCACCTCGAGACCCACCCGGCGGTGAACGAGGTCCGCTATCCGTTTCTCGATTCGCACCCGCAGGTGGACCTCGCCAAACGCCAGATGCGCGCCGGTGGCGGCATTGTCACCTTTGAAGTAAAAGGCGGCGTCGAAGGGGGCATGCGGTTTCTCAACGCGCTTGAGACAATAAGCTTGAGCTCGAACCTCGGCGATACCCGATCAATCGCGACGCACCCTGCCTCGACAACCCACTCGAAATTGAGCGAAGAGGAGCGGCAGGCGGTCTCCATCACCCCGGGGCTCGTACGTATCTCGGTCGGGCTCGAAACGCTCGATGACATTACCGCCGACGTCGACCGGGCGCTCGAGTCGCTCCCTCGGTGACAGCCGCCGGCGGCGCATTGGCAGTCGCTCCCGCGGTGACAGCCGCCGGCGGCGCATTGGCAAACGAGTACCGCCTCCGTATATTGGCCGCATGGCAAGCGCTGCAATTGTCGGCATGGTGCTCTTCGCTCTGTCGTCCGTCTATTTTTCGCTAAGCTGGAGACACGAGTTCAACACCGCGGTTCTCGTGAATGTCGTGACGCTTCTCTCGTACCTGCTGCTGCTCGAAGGATCGTTCGTCAGTCTTTCGCCGGACGGACAGCCGCAGTTTTTCCCGCGCTGGATACTCTACGGCCTAAGCCACTCGCTTATCGCGTACCAGATGACACGCCTTTTGGGGAAAACCCCCGATGAGCGGACGTTCCTCCTCTTTCTTAGCGCGACGACCATGGGCACCTTTGCCCTCGCTTCGCACTTTCACGGCGAATGGATGACCGTCTTCTTTGCTATCGCCACTGTTCTGCAGCTCGGATTCGTCCGGCGCACGCTGAAAACCGTCGCCGAGTATCGCGGTGTTGTCGCGAACTACCTCTGGCTCGCCTGGAGCGCCTTCCCTGTCGTCTTTCTTATTTCACCCGAAGGAATCGCGGCGGTGAGCACCGCGGTCGCCGCGTGGCTGTTCCTGCTGTCCGACCTGGTTACAAAGATTGTTTTTTATGTTGATGTTTCGCTCCGGCTTCGACATCACCCCGAACCGGGAACCCATCAAGCGCGAGCGCACAGGTAAATCCTGCCCCCGGCGCATCGTCGATCGCAGGAGGCGCAACCCGCCTTCCCGGATAGACGACTGCCGGCGTGCCGCTGCTCACCCGGCGAACACGGCCACCGACCGCGGCGCGAGCGTAATACCGGTGAACGCGCCCGACTCGAAGGTAAATCCGGCCGAGCCGAACTCTGCCTCGTGCGTGTCGAACGCGGGACGCTTCGCATCGCCCGGCAGCGCGGTGAGCACCTTCGAAACATCGATCTTGCCACTCCACTCCGCATTCCCGGTGTTGAACAGTACCACCGCCCAGCTCTCGCGGTGGCTTCGAAGAAAGCCATAGACGCCCGCCTCTGCGATAAGCGTGTGGTGACTGCCCCTGCGCAGCGCGATGCACCGATGTCGCAGCGCAATAAGCTCGGCGGTGTATTCTAAAAGCGCTTCGTCGAAGCGCGACCTTTCCTCGGGAAACGTACGGCGACACTCGGGGTCCGACCCGCCGGTCATGCCTATTTCGTCGCCGTAGTAAACGCACGGGGCACCTGCGGTAGTCATCTGGAAGGCGGTTGCAAGCCGAAAGGCGCTCTGGTCTCCGGAAACAACCGTGAGAAAGCGTGGCTCATCGTGGCTCGAGAGCAGGTTCAGCTGCGCACGGGTAATTTCCTCGGGATAGCGGGTGCGAAGCGCTTCAAACTCAGTCTCAAATTTTTCGGCATCGATAGGTTCGAGTTTGTGACCACCAGGGGAATTATGCTCGGGGTCAATTGTCCCACCACCGAAAAACTGATAGCACAGGCGGTTGAACACGTAGTTCATGACCGCGTCGAACTGATCGCCGGCAAGCCAGCGTTCGGCGTACGTCCATACCTCGCCTACGATGTAGGCATCCGGATTCACCGCCTTCACGCGGCGCCGGAACTCTCGCCAGAACTCGTCGTCGTCGATTTCCCCGGGCACATCCAGTCGCCAGCCGTCTATTCCACGCTTTATCCAGTACTCGGCAACCGAAAGCAGAAACTCGCGCACCGCGGGGGTATCCGTGTTGAACTTCGGAAGCGCCGGTATATCCCACCACGCGTGATATCCGTAGCGCTCCTTCGACCCTCCGTCCCTGATCGTCAGTCCGGTGTCCGCTTCGAGGCTCGCGGCGTTCGGATGATCGTCTCCGCGGTCGTCCGTCGTGCCCTCGCGCGACGAATCTCGCTCGTGGCCATCGAGCGCTTCCTCCGCCCGGGCCCGGTCGCTGCCCTTGCGTTCCCGGTACAATCGCGGTTCCGGGTAGGCATCGGGGCCGACGCCTGGAGCGAGGGTATCGCGTTCAAAGTGGAACCAGTCGAGATACGGCGAGGCCGAGCCGTTTTCCATCGTCTGCTGAAACTCGTAGAACCCGCGCGAGGAGTGGTTGAACACGCCGTCGAG
>JBKGYS010000143.1:0-6021 GCA_046545955.1 Spirochaetales bacterium
CCGAACGGCATCCTGAACCCGGGAAAGATTTTTCCGGAGGCGAAGGGCTGAAGCACGAATACCTGAGCTCCTACGCGAGCCGTGCGACCTCCCCGGACTCGAGAATCCGTTCAGCGTGCAGGACCAGAAGAAACGTATCGCCATGCCTTGCAAATCCCCGCAAGAACTCCCTGTCGCACCTTGTACCTACCGCCGGTACGGGTTCGATCGTTGTCTCGTCCAGAGCGATCACCTCATGGACTTCGTCGACGATAACGCCCACGGTGATATGTTCTTCCCCGTTTGGCAAATCGACGATCAGCACCGCACTTTCGGGCGGCACCTCTCGTTCTTCGTGGGCGCCTTCGGAAGGGTTTCCGTTCAGGTTTTCGCTTACATTGAGCTTCAGGTTCAGATCGATAAGCGGAATGCCATGCCCACGATAGTCGATTAGTCCGACAACGTACGGTTCTGTGCGGGGGAGCCGCGTAATCCGCGCCGCGTGAATAACCGTGCGAGCGTTTTGAACATCGAGGGCATACAGTTCCGAATCGAGAAGAAACGTCACATATTGTCTCGTCTTTTCGTCCGTGCTGTTTTCGATAATTGCATCACTCATCGTGCGGTCTCCTGGTAATCGCGCCTTCAGAACGCCTCGAACTCATCATCCGTTACATCTGTTCCGTCACTCGGGGTCCAGGAGTGACCGCCCACGGGTACGCGACCGCGGCGGGGCTCTGCGTGCTCGTCGACCGGAACAATACCGTAGCGACTCCCGGCAGAATGGCCGTTGCTGCCGTTGTGGCCGTTGGTGGCCTTCGTCCCGTTCCGGAGTTTGGCGTTGGCGACAACACTGCTCGAGTGTCCCTTCACTACCCGGCCGCCGGTGACCGTCCCATTCGCCTCGACCGTAAAAAAGGCCGCCGTGCTCTGCAGTTGCTGGGCCTGGCTGGTCAATTCTTCCGACATGGAGGCCATTTCCTCCGCGGAAGACGCGTTCTGCTGGATTACCTGGTCGAGTTGTGTAATTGCCTGGGTAATCTGTCCGGCGCCAGTCGCCTGCTCGGAGCTCGAAGCCGAAATCTCCTGCACGAGCTCGGACGTTTTTCGAATGCTGGGAACGAGTTCTTCGAGCATGCCGCCGGCTTCCTCGGCTATCGCGACATTCTTCTGCGACAGCTCCTGAATTTCCCGCGCGGCAACCTGGCTTCGCTCGGCAAGCTTACGGACCTCCGAGGCGACTACCGCGAAGCCCTTACCGTGTTCGCCGGCCCGGGCCGCTTCGATTGCCGCGTTCAACGCGAGAAGGTTCGTGTTTCGAGCAATTTCCTCAACGACGCTTATCTTTTCGGCGATCTCACGCATGGCAGCAACCGTCTGGGCAACCGCTTCCCCGCCGCGCTCGGCGCGCGTCGCGGACTCGGCGGCGATTTTGTCGGTCGCGCTGGAGTTCTCATCATTCTGCGCGATCGAAGACTGCATCTGTTCCATGGACGCGGACACCTCTTCGGCCGATGCTGCCTGTTCGCTCGTACCTTGGGAAAGCTGTTCGGCCGTGGATGCAATCTGTTCGCTTCCCGAAGAGACCTGTTCGGAGCCGGACTTAATGTCCGCGACGATCGAGCGAAGCTTCTCTGCTGTTGTGTTAAGCGCCTTGACCAGAAGGCCCGCCTCGTCGCTTTGATCCAGGTTCACCGTTTGCGTCAGATCCCCGCGCGCTATGTCCTCTGCAAGCGCGATGCCGCGCCGTAAGGGTCTACTGATCGTACGGGCAATGAGAAATCCGAGGCTGATACCGATGAGAACCGCCGCAACCATCGCGACGAGCATAGCCAAAGAGCTGGAATTGTACATTTCGGCGGTCGTTTCCGCGGCCTCCTCGGCCATGTCGTCCTTTAACGAAATTGCCTCTGCCATCAGCTCGTCCACTTCGTCGAGTTCGTCGCGAGCTCGGCCTTGCGAGAGCTCGATAGACGCTCGATCCTCGGCCAGATCTTCCTCCTGAAGCACACCAATGACTTCGTCTGATACGTCGGCCCACCTGTCGAGGTACCGGTCAAGCTGGGCAATCATCTCCTGCCCCTCTTCGGTCGGAAAATATGTTCCGATGGTCTCCTTTCGCTCGCGCAGCCGCTCGAGGCTTTGTTCGTGGACATCGGTGTACTCCTGGCGTTCCTCCTGCGAGGTCGCGAGCAGCGCATTTTTCTCGGCGCGAGCGGCCACGAGCAATTCGGTGTTCGCGTCCTGTATCGCATCGAGCCCACGTAGCTCCTGCTCGTACATCTCCTCGGCGAGACCATGCATTGTATTCAGATTGTAAATGCCGAACGCGCCGAGGCCGAGAGCTATAGCGCTCAGGATAAGAAACCCGGATAACAGCTTCCCGGCAATTCCCATATTTGTGAACCATTTCATCGTCATACTCCTGACTCAAAACTATTCATTAATTTGAATGCGGGGAGGGTACACCGATCCCGGGAACCGGTATGTCGGGAATTTCGATCAATGCACGTGGAGAAGCAAAGCGTTACCGTAGGACGAAACGAAGCGCTGTCGGGGAATCCCTACACGGGTTTCCGGCACGCTCTAGCCGTCGCTGTCGACGAGCCCGCCTCGAATCGCCGTTCGAATCAACTCCGCGAACGAGGTCACCCCAAGCTTGTGCATGAGGCGACTGCGGTACGTTTCGACGGTTTTCGGCGAGAGATTGAGCATGACTGCGATGCGGTTGTTTCTCTCCCCTTCGGCGAGCAGTTGAAGCACCTGCCGCTCGCGGCTGCTGAGATCGGACAAAGGCTCGGAGGACCCACCCGACGGCGAATAATCCTCCGGTTCGCTGTAGAAAAACGTTCCGATGACGATATCCGCAGCCCGCTGACAGATATATCGCTGGCCGGACCGGGCGGCCCGGATTGCTTCGAAAAGCTCCAGTTCGGACGAATCCTTTGTTACATACCCGTTCGCCCCGCCGTACAAAGCCCTGCGAATGACATCCACCTGCACCTGATAGGTAAGCATGACAATACCTGTCTCAGGAAACTCTGAACGGATCTCGGTTGCCGTTGTTATGCCGTTGCTTATAGGCATACCTATATCGAGAACAGCTACATCCGGTAGGGTTTCGCGGCAGAGGCGCATAGCCTCCGCACCATTGGAAGCTTCTGCAATGACGGTGAAATCCGGCTCCTGTTCGATCAAGAGCCTCAGTCCCCGGCGGACGACAACGTGATCGTCCGCGCATAGTATACGTGTAGGCATCCTTATCTTATTGTCCTGATTGTATTCGCTTTAGCCGGATGGATGCAACGCGGCGGGTTGTCGCACCATTGGTGCCGCAACGCTCACAACCGGGTAGCGGGCAGCGACAGCCACTGAGTATTGATGTTCATTGTGTACGCCCCGCGCGGTGTACCGGGAATCGTTTCGCGACCGTCGCAACCGCCTGCTGCATCGAAGCTACGCAGCGCGAACCGGACGCGCGGACGAAACATCGACCTGAATTCTTAAAACCCTTCGGCAGCTGGGTGGATAAGCGCCGTTACCGCAAGCAGCGCGGCGAACGATAGGACGGCAAAAACGCCGACGAGCAGACCATTCGTACCGATTGAGGCGAGCTGCGATCCCACGAGCGCCAGTACGAGAAGGCTGATCGCCCCTCCGGCGCGTGCGTACGAAATGGGTCTGAGCTTGCCGGTCAGCCAGATATTCTCGAATATGAGTACAAGCACAAGCGGGCCGACAAGCGGAACCGTCAACGCGGGATGTCCTTCGATCCAGCCGAGGAGTGAGCCAAGCAGTCCGACAAGAATTACAAGGCCAAATCCGTTCGCAGCCCGTATACCGCCAACCGCGACCGCCCAAAAAAAGCGTCTGGGTGTCATGTTTTGCCTCCTGAACAATCGAACACATAGAAAGATACTGCTTTGCCGTAATGAATCGTCAACACGCAGACCGGTATAGTTCTTACCGGGCTTTGACAACACCGTTACCGCGTGGTAAGTGGACATCGCTGGAGCGGCGGAGATTGTATGTTTGGGATCGGAAAGAAGGACAGCGACGGCAGGCAGGTGCGTATCGAGCACCGTGGGAAGCACTTGCGCGCGAGCCGTACCGGCGGAATGTCGCTGCGCGGTCAGGCAGAAGCGGCAGGGATGACCTTTACGGTCAACTCGAAGCACGGCACACGCGTATCGCGGCGCGTCGCGAAGGGGACCAATCTTGCGCTGCAGAGCGGGCGATTCCGGCTGCGCGGGCGCTACGGCAAAGGCGCTACGAAGCTCAATCTCTCGAAAAGCGGCGCGAGTGTTTCTACGAAAAACAAACTCGGTACCTTCAACTGGACGAATCCCAACCGTTCGTCGGCGAAAGTCGCCGGCGTACAGGTTCGCGGCAAGCGTGCCGCGCAAATACAAACTGTTTACCTGATCGCGACCGGCATTATTTCGTTTATCCAGTTCACCCTTATGGCACTCGTCTGGTTGCTGCGAGCGCTCGTTATTCTCCTCGAGTTCGTCGGACGCCTTGTCGTCGAAGTATCCGTGCGGGCCTGGTCGATCACCCGATCGGGGATCCGCCGCCTGGCAGACCGGCACGCGAGACGAAAGCGCGACCGCCGGCTCGCAACACTCTCCGGCGACGGCGCGCCCGCGCTCGCAGGCGGCAGCGCCCCTGCGCTTCCACAAGCAGATCTGTTCAGCTTCGCCGTACTGCTACTCGGCCGCGGCCTTGGTAAAGAGGAACCGGGCGAACACGAGCGTTCCATCATTATAAATGTATTGCGCGATACCTCGTCGCGTGGTACCGGCGTCGCCGACGACCGGATACATGAGCGGGGTAACCCCGGCGCCCGTGAGAACGGGTCCGGTGAGGGGGCCGCCGACGACGAGGCCGGCGCGCGCCGGCCTCAACACGACGCGCTCGAGCGCGTGGCCGGCGTATTGCGGAAGTACGACCCCGAAACCGCGATGGCCGCCCTCGCAGACCGTTACGCGAAAACCGCCGACAACACCCGGATTCTCGACACCTTTTTCCGACTCGACGACCTCTGTGGACGAACCGGCAACCGAACACAACGTCAAGACGAACTGCTCGACATCTACTGCGAGCGCACCGGCGTTGACCTTGAACCGGCTACTACCGATTCGTAGCAGAGCTACTCGTTGGCGGTCGGGGGGAGGGGGGGCTGTGGGACGATTGACCCCGGGGGTGCCGTAGTCGACGGCAGTATTCGAGGCGCTAAGGAGAATCACTAACCGTTACTACAAGACAGAAACTATGTTAGGTCGATATTTCCCGCGCCCCGTACTCGTGCACACGCTTGAGCCATGCCGCGTGTTCTTCGCGCGAAACGGCGCCGGCCCCACCAAAGTTCAGCCACTTTGCGGGTGAAATACCACAGAACCCGAGCGCCCCCTTACAGAGTACACCTTCGAGCCCATTGTCGGATGCCATCCGTTGAATATCATCCGGTGCTCCGCTGGTAGTCAGAATCGTAGCGCCGTGAATATGGCCGAGAAGCGGCTCGGGAACTTCGCCCTCCGTGAACGCGAAGCCGGGTCGAAGCACCTTATCCATCCAACCCTTCAGGCGTACCGGCATGATACTCCACCAAATCGGAAAGATCATCGCAAGATGATCGGCGGAAGCCAGGCGCTTCTGATACCCCGGCACCACCGGATCGGTGCTGCTTTCTCCGCGAGCATACGCGGCGAGTTCCTCGTGCGAGAAGATGGGGTCGAACTCCTCGGCATTCAGATCCAGAACATCCGTAGTGTGCCCGCCGGATCGCAGCCCTGCTACAAACGCGTCCAACACCGCGTGGTTGAAACTGTCCTTGCGGGGATGATCGATAATTATGTGAACATTCATCTCGACTATAATAGCCGTGAAGCGTCACAATTTACAGCACCCTGCGTCTGTGCTCGACAGCGACCAGTAAGAGTACAAAAAGCCAGATAACGACGGCAGCAATAATACGGGCAAGTACGTCGGGTGTGTAAAACGCCTCGGTAGCGTTTCGCCAGCCGTGAAACAGGATCACCA
>JBKGYS010000144.1:0-5978 GCA_046545955.1 Spirochaetales bacterium
CGGTCCGGGCAAATCGCTCGGGATCTTCGAAGACGCGATCTCTCACCTGCTCGAGAACATCTTCGAGACGGATGCCATTATCGGAGTCGGGATCGGTAGCGCCCGGAAAAAAACCTCCGAGAAATCCACCCTGGCTTACACCATCGCTGCCCATTTCGTCGCTGCCGTTTTGTTCCGGTCCTTGTCTCCGGACATACTCTGCTATGGCCTCGTCAATTGCATCCCGAGCAGTCTCTACTTCGTCGAACTCATCGTACTTTAAGTAGCTTTCCATTCCATCGGCGATATCACTTTCCACTGTCGACTGCGCTACAAACAGACTGTTCCCGCCAAATCGGAGAGTGCTGTGTGGAACACCATCGCCTCCGAAAATCGGTCCGTGAATGACAGGATCATGGACAATACTGCCGTCACCCGGGCGAAGCGCAACGGTAGCGGTGAAAGAGCGTTCGCGGCTAATGGGTAACGAGGCGTCTTTAAGCGACGTACCTCCGTAGTCAGGATCATCTCCGCTGAGTATAGCTAGAAACTCATCCACATCAATAAACCCTTGCTCGGAATCAAGACCCTCGAGAACAAGGTCGGCTATCGCTTCCGGATCGGTAACATCGCCCCCGAGGGAATCGAGAAACTCGAGCTCAGAGATAATGCCTTCGAGTTCAAAGTCGTCTGTTGCGCTCGACTCGACTATCAAAGCCGCGTATTGGAACGCAGAAACCTCAGCGCTTTCCCTTGGATTGAATTCGCTCGGAACCTCATTATCGCCTTCGCTAACCTCCTCAAAAAAGCCGAGCTCCTCCAACTGAACGAAGTACGGCTCATAGATATCAGCGAGATTCAGAACAAGTGTAGACAGGCCGTCCGGCAGCTCATCCAGGGCACTACTAAAATCACTAAAATCCTCTTCCTCGAACGCACCTTGCAGGTCCTCGGGATCGAGATCCAACGCGACAATATCTTCAATGATCGAAATCTGACGGCCAAAATCAATCAGCTCCAAAGCGTCGAGAGACTCGGCTAACTCGTCATCGGTCTCCTCAGGCGCCAGTTGGTCTTCCTCTTCCAATGAATCAATGACCGCTGAGCGCAGCTGCCGGCCGCGGAGAGCCGTTTCGAGTTCAACCAGAATGCGCTGATCGTAGGCTTTCTTTAAACCCTCTTCGAAATCAACAGACCCCGTGGTATACGTAGCGTAAAGCGTTCCGTCGGCCCGAGCCGCTATGTCCTGTAAGGCAAATGCTGAAGGTGGATTACTCAGCTCGTCGATTTCTTCGAACGCGGCCTCAGTAGCCTCATTGATCGAGGCGGACCAGTCTTCCTCTGCTAGATCCGTGGGATCGCTAGCAACAGTAACTTCGTCACCGTTTCGCGTTACGTTGTAATGACGTATCGACTCTCCCTCTACCGGAAGCAATACATACACGTACTCGTTCGAGACGGCAATGGCTCGGGGAGTTACGGATTCGATTTCCAACCCAACATCAGCGATAGGCTCCTTTTCCAGACTATCGAACACAAAGATGGAGTCAGTCGTGAGCACCCAAAGCAACCCCTCCGGCCCATACTCGGCGTCGACGATCTGACCGTCGAGACCCAGATTACCAGCCGTAAACGACCTCACCGCTCCACCGTCGTCACCGGCAATATCCACACCCGCGTCGCGGATCTGGTAGAGGGTTGAGGTAACATCGCCGCTGCTCAATTGAAAGGTATCCCCACCGTTCACATCCACAAACACTGGCCCCGGATATATATCGATTTCCACGTCGCCCTCTTCGCCGGGGCCGAAGCGCTCGACCGCGCGGCCGGTGTAGACGTCGTCGCGGGCGGTGAGGCTGAATGTTATGTCGGTTCGCGCGGGAACTTCGTACGGCCCCAAGTCGCCGAGATCATCGATGGTAACGCGTTCGTCGATGGTCTCCATTCCGGCGCCGGAGATTCGAAGATCGAACTTTACCTCGCGCTCCGGAGCGCCGGTCACCGAAAGCCGTGGTGCGGACGGTTCCTGCGGCTCCACGTTTGGCAGCTGACAGGCGCCGATAACGCCCAAGGTAATTGCCAGGAGAAGCACGGTGTTTCTCCTGGGACTCTTTCGTATTGATCTAAGGTTCATAGGTCTCTCTCCCCCCGTTCGTGCGGATCGCCTACTTGAAATCGCCGGTCAGGTTAATTATTGCCGGATCCTCGATAATCTGCACGCTGCGGTCGTTTCTTCGCGGGCGATCTTCGCCGCCACCGCGTGTCTGGTAGCTGACCTCCCCGCGCGAGGCGCGCGCCTGCGCGGGCTCCTGCGGTGCACTGACCCCGTTTGTTGAGCTTTCTTCGCCGGCGTTAACGGTGGTCTGCTGGCCGAGTGAGTTAGAAAGCGATACAGAACCGGTTCCGACCCACAGTCGCTCGCCGTCGAACCCGAAGCTCGTTCCCCGTACCGAGGCGGTTGCAACCGGCGAGCGCACATTGACCTCGGTGCTCTCGGCGTCTGCGCCCTGGACCTCACCGTCGATGCGACCGATCTCAAGGTCCATACTCGAGCGCTCGACGCCTTCCTCGCGCGCGAGCTCGCGAATGCCCACGCGGGTAAGCGAATCGACGGTAATGGTGGAGTTCTCCCCGACGGCGATGACCGCCGTTGCGCCGAACCCGGTGGAAACACGCGCTTCGACCGGTACGGCGTCGCCGACCTCGACCGACTCCCACGATTCGCCGGGGAGCTGGATTTCTACGGTGCCTTCGACTTCTTCGAAAACCGCGGCGAGATCCTCCTGAGCTCCGAGCACCCCGGAGAACACAAGCAGAAGACCTGCCGCCGCCAGCAGGCGCGCCGGCGAAAAGCGAAATAAGTACGTGACGCTCTTGTCAATCATTCGTTCATCTCCTTTTTTTCGGCCGACTCAGAAGCTTGTCGAAAGCTGAAGTCGTCCGAGGAACCGCGGCTCTTCCAGGTTATCGCCGGGGATATACCCCGCGGTTACCAGTCGTGCCCCAAAATCCGAAAACGGTCTGAATGTCACCCGCGCGCCCGACTCGAGACCGCGAAAGGGTCCGTCCGCGACAAAGTCGGCCGGATAATCGACCGCGGTGTAGGCGGAAACTTCGAGACTTCGCGCCTTTGCCCCAGGCTCACCGGCGAACGGCCGGTAGGCGTAATCAAGTTGAGCGAGTGCAAGGTCGTTGCGGGGCACGCCGCTTAGAATATCAACGTCGGGTGCGGTCACCGGAATGTACTCCCCGATCGTATCCGCGCCGCTCGCGTAGTGGGCGAGAGCGGTAATTACCGAGTGCTCGTTTTCTCCGAGGTACGCCCGTGTCTGCAGTCGGCCTGCCGCCCCGACTACCAACGCGGCGCCGTTATCCTCCGCGTTGACCTCCGTCCGCTGCGCGAAGCTTGTCGCGCCGCCGAGCTCGTAGTAGAGATCGCTCGTAACAGGGCCGTCGAACTGAAGGTAGCCGTACTGGGAGTCGATCTTCTGTTCCTCGTACTCCCCTTCGCCGCGGGCGTCAAACTGGGCAAGCGCACCGACGACAAGGCTTTGAGCCGCGGCAAGCTCTCGCGCGCGAAGCTCCGCGCCGGTTACAATCCTCTGCGAGCCGCTGTACACGTCCGAGTCGCTGCGGTCGAGCGAATCGTCGACACTTACAACTACGCCGCTGTTGCGCCCGGCGATGAGCCCGGTATACCCGGCGGCGACCCGCACGCTCGCGCCCGGGAAGTCCAGTTCGAGTTGAGTGCCGTCGATACGATCCGAGAAGACAAGCCCCGGTCGGTCCGAATAGGACGTGCGTCCGAGCACAGACCGTGCGGAGGTAGTCTCTCCGAGCAATTGCGGGAAAACCATTTCGAGGCGGAACACATCAACATCCGGAACGAACTCCGTTTCGAGTTCATCGGCGTCATTCTGCTCGGTAATCGCGGTCACGCTTGCCTCGGCGAGCCACCGCAAGGTCGGCTCGGAGGTCGAAACAACGGGATTTCGCTCGAGATACAAGGAGAAACCGTTTCGGAATGAGGGGGTGTCGTCCTCGAGCGTCGACTGACCGTCTATATTCGCGCCGACATCGAGCGAAGAAACAGGAAAAACGGCAAATGCCACAAGCACCGGCAGCACCGCTACCGTGCGTCGCAATAGTAGACCATTTCGCATACCTTTCAGCCCTCCGCGTCCGTTATATTCGTGAGTCGGGTGACAAGATTAATGCCACGAGACGGAGTGATCGTGTCGTTGGGATCGCCGCCTCCGCGAATAACCCGCTCGTATTCGAGCTCACGAAACGCGTAGCGAGGGCCCGGAAAAAGGGTATAGAACAAACCTCCGGGTCGTTCGTGGGAGAGCATGAGCATATACGCAAACTCGTCGAGCCGTACCGGCTCGTCCGCCGCGACGGCATCCGCCGGGAATCCTGCCTCCGAAAGCGCCGCCAGCGCTTCTTCGGCGTCGGCCGTGTCGGCGACAAGACTCCCGGATGCTGCCGCGATGTAGGCAGCGTCGCCCGCGGTCAATTCGTCATGATCGAGAACTTCGTCGATTCGGTCGGCGGTCTGTGACACCGCCGGAACCGCGATAAGCGCCCCAACTAGCACGGATAACAACAATCGCATTACTACACCCCTGCACTGATTTGATAGCAAGTGTATCGCATATACGAAAATAGTGCCAAAAATAAAGAGCTTTTTTTTACGGCAATAGTACGGGGCTCATACCGGCATTACGCCGTCGTAGTGCAGCGAAAAGGGGTGGGCAAAAAAAAGGAGCGCTCCGTGAAGAGCGCTCCTTACAGTAGACCGCACCGGATGGTGCGAGTCGATAGTAACTATGTTTTTACTCGCGCTCGAGTTGAGCAACCGCAATCTGCGCGACCGTGAAATAGTCGGGGAAGTCGCTCCAGGTGGCGCCGGTAACGGCGTCGGCGACCGACCACACTCGAAGACCGTCGTCGTCCTCTTCTTCGGCGCGTTCAAGGTCTTCGCGACTGTAGTTTACGCCGTTTTCAGCGATGAACTCTTCGGTTGCTTCGGCGTTTCCCTGCCATCCGAGCGGACCGAAGTCCCAGTAGTCGGAACCACGCTTTGTGACCTGCCCGTACGAACCGCTGGTAACCGGCTCGACCTCTCCGCCGGCCTCGGTCATGACGCCGAATCCTTCGTCCTGAATTACGTCGAAGTACTCGGCCATGGTATCCTGGTGGGCGAGGATCTCAAGCTCGAGATCCTTTCCTCCAACCGGCTCGCCGTCTTCGTCTGCTTCCACATACGTAACGCTCTCGCCGACCGTGGTACCGACGTAGGGAGTTCCGTCGTACTCGATATGCTGCGCGACACGCACCTCGTCGCCGCGGATGACGTACGTCACGGTGTTATCTTCGTTCCACTCATCCTCTTCGAGGTCGACCTCGGCGAGTGAGTGCGGAAGGAACGCCTCGTCTAGCTCGACGCTCAGAGCGCCTTCGTCGTCGGTGGTGGCGACCGCACGACCGACATACCCGCCGTGTACGTACGCGTATCCGGTGGCCTCCTGTTCGGGAGCGAACCCGGCGCCGTCTCCATTTTCGCCGTTTTCGCCGTTCTCACACGCGGCGAAGCCGAATACAAGTGCTGATGCCAAAATAATGGCTGTTACTGCTCGCATCATTATCTTCTTCTCCTTAATTTGATGACTCACACAATAATGAAAACGGGTATCACAATAAAGAGGCTTTCACTGGGCGTATCACAAAATTTTTAGATTTTTTGGGGATATCCGGCTTCCCGAGGCGCTCTACGATACACGACCGCGCCCCGGCGGGTCGCGCGGGCATAGGTTCGAGTTAAACGGACCGCTCACGCTCGTGCCCCTCGACCTGGTGCTGACCGGCGACCTGCTGCTGACCGGCGACCTGGAGCTGACCGGCGACCTGGTGCTGACCGGCGACCTGCTGCTGACCGGCAACCTGGTGCTGACCGGCGTTGACCGGCCCGCCTTCGTAACGCGGCCTCGCGCGGG
>JBKGYS010000145.1:0-5928 GCA_046545955.1 Spirochaetales bacterium
GGCGAGAGGCTGGAGGGAAGTCGCCGGCGACGAGCCGGCGATCCACTCGTGCCGGAAGCCGCAGCCGAAACGAAGTTTTGGCGAGAGGCTGGAGGGAAGTCGCCGGCGACGAGCCGGCGATCCACTCGTGCCGGCTTATCGACGTACGCGTGCGTTACCGCTCCAAATGTTCCATACCTGCTCTTCGTCAGCCGGTTCGGCGTAGTCATTCTCGCCGGTTACGGCGAGCGCCCCGGTTGCCCAACCGAAGTGGAGGCAATCCTCGGCCGGCCATCCGCGCAGGATTCCGTACAGCATGCCACCGACGAATGCGTCGCCACCGCCGATTCGATCGTATACCGGGATTTCCCGCGGTTCGACCACGTGGCGGTCGTCACCGGAGACGAGGATGGCGCCCCAGCGATGCAGATTCGCGTGCACCACCTCGCGAAGCGTGGTTGCGAAGACACTGACGGAGGGGAACTCCCGTTGTACGCGCGCGATCATTTCACCGAAGCGCTCGATCTTTTTGACCACTTCGGATCCTCCGACTTCGGGTCCCTCGACGCCGAGGCAAAGCTGAAAGTCCTCCTCGTTGCCGACGATCAGGTCGGAAAGCGCGGCGATTTCGCGGAACAACGATCGCAGTCGTTCCTCTTGCCCTTTCCAGAACGATGCACGGTGATTTAGGTCGAATGAAACGAGGGTTCCGTGTTTGTGCGCCAGGCGGGCGAGCTCGAGACAGAAGGTTCCCGCCTCGGGCGAAAGCGCGGCAATCAACCCTGAGAGGTGCAGCACCGATGCACCCTCGCTTCCGAGAATGCGCTCGATATCGAAGTCTTTCAGGTTGATGGTTCTCCCGACTTCGCCGGCACGATCGTTGTGTACGCGCGGGCCCCGAGCGCCGAGGCCCGTGTCGGCGAGGTTAAACTGATGCCGGTAGCCCCACGGTCCTCCCTGAGGCACGCTCGGGCCTTCGACCTCGAGTCCCCGCGATCTCAAATTGCGGTGAATAAGCTTCGATATCGGGCTGCCTTCGACGAACTTAGTCAGCACGAGGCCGGGTAGACCGAGCGAGGAGGGAATCGTAACGACGTTCGATTCGGCGCTTGTGACTTGCAGATTCAGTTGGCCGGCGAGGTGCATGGGTCGGTGTTCAGTCGGTGTCGCCCGAACGCCCATGCTTGTGGCCGTCATTATCGCGTATTTCTTTCCTTCCGGGATTGCAACCAGTCGCTTGTCTGCCATGGTACTATTCTCCTTTGACCGCAATGTTACTTTCGTTATATTATCTTTTCAACAAGGAAACGTAAGTATGTCGGTACAGAGGCGCCATTCGATACTGGCCATACTTCGAGCACGCGATTCGGTTCGCGTGTCGGAGTTGCGAGAACGGCTTGGCGTAAGTGAGGTTACCGTTCGCAAAGACCTGGACATTCTCGAAGAACAGGGGGCTATTGTCCGAACGCACGGTGGAGCGATGCTCGCTGAGTTGCGTGACTCGATCGAATCCATACAGACGCGGGGAATGGCGCGTGTCGAGTCGAAGCGTTCCATCGCACGCGCGGCCCTGCCGCTGATCCAGCACGGGGAAACCATCTACCTGGATGCAGGAAGCAGCGCCGCGGAGCTTGCTGGTTTCGTGTCTGATATGGAGCTTCGAGTGGTTACAAACAGTCTTCAGGTATTGAACCGACTCGCCGACCGGCCTGGAATTTCGCTTTTTATGGTAGGAGGCTCGTATAGGCATTCGGCCGGAAGCTTCATTGGGCCATGGGCGGAGGATAACCTCGGGCGAGTGCAACTCGACCACGCGTTTATCGGTGCAACCGGCGTGAGTCTCGACGGGCGTTTTTCCTCCCAGAACAGCATCGAGTCGGAGACCAAGCGCGCTGCCATATCTGCGGCGAGAACCGCGGTTGTTATCGCCGACCTCTCGAAAATCGGAGTGCAGGCGTTCAGTGTGTTCGCATCGAGCTCGGAAATCGACGTTCTTGTTACCGACGCGGACGCCGATGTGTGTCGGCGCTTTGAGGACCTCGGCGTCCACGTAATAGTAGCCGAGTCGGAGGCTAATTCCGACGTGGGAGTAAACAACCATGCAGGAGAAAGATCAGACAGTACCGGGGCCTGAGGCCATGTTCGACCTCGGCTCAGACGTCGCGATTGTAACGGGCGGGGCGGGCGTCCTACCGTATACCATGGCGAAAGCACTCGCGGGCGCCGGGGCGAAAGTGGCGCTGTGGGGTCGGGGAACGAATCATCCGGTCGCAGATGCCGCCTCGCGTCTTGCCGAGGAGTGCCGGGTGAGCGCCGAGCGGGTTACGGGGATAACCGTCGATACCGCCGACGAGGAGGCGAGCACGCGCGCGCTCGGGGAAACCGTTGAAGCGCTCGGCGAACCGACGATTCTCGTCAACGGAGTAGGCGGCAATCGCGGCAAGAGCAGTTTTGTCGATATTGATCGTGATACGCTGCAGGATGTTGTCATGACAAACCTGTTTGCCGGGCTCATTATACCGCTTCAGGTCTGCGGGCGGCACTGGAAGAAAACGGGGACAAAGGCCGGTGTTATCAATATGGCTTCGATGACAAGCTACAAACCGTTGTCGGGCGTCTGGGCCTACAACGCGGCCAAATCCGCGGTAAAAAACCTTACCGAGGGCGCTGCCCGCGAGTTCGCGAGCGACGGTATTCGCGTGAACGCAATTGCGCCGGGATTCTTTGTCGGACATCAGAATAAGGATCTTCTGATCGCGGACGAGGCCACGGGCACGCTCACCGACCGCGGGCAGCAGATTATCAACCGCACTCCCTTCGGGCGCTTCGGTCAACCCGAAGATCTCGAAGGCGCGACATTGTTCCTTGCGAGTCGCAAGGCGAGCGGGTTTGTCACAGGCGTCACGATTCCGGTGGACGGTGGCTTTCTCGTCGACAACATATAGCAGGCGCAGATGGTCTACCTGAGAAAAAAAGCGATACCGACAGAAACCGGCCCCGGGCATGCGAGATCCGACTCAAAGGGCGCCGATTCCGCACGGCGGCGATCTGCCCCAGTTCCCTTTACCGAGGCGGAAACAGAAGAGGCCGTAGCGCAGATTCTTCTGTCCCTTCGTGAGGCGGGATACGATCTTTCGCGGGTCCTCGCGGTTCCGCCGGATATTACACGCTTTCACAGCGGCTCGGGCGAAGTGCTCGGCGCCGCCGCGTCGTATCTGGGCAAAGCGCTCACCGACGTTATTCCGGCGGTGGGTACACACAGCCCTATGACCGGAGCCGAAATCGCCCGGATGTATCCCGCGGTACCCGCCGAGCTGTTTCGCGACCACAATTTCCGGACCGACGTGGAAACGCTCGGACGCATTGAAGCCGAATACATCCGCGAGCTGAGCGAAGGCAAGCTCGAGTTTGACTACCCGGTGCAGGTTTCGAAACGCATTGCGGCAAACGAACACGGTCTCATCCTGAGTATAGGCCAGGTTGTTCCGCACGAAGTAGTCGGCATGGCAAACCACTCCAAAAACCTTCTGGTAGGAACCGGCGGCGCCGAGGCGATCGACCGTAGTCATTACCTCGGCGCTGTCTACGGGATGGAACGGATTATGGGCGTGGCGGATACGCCGGTTCGAAGACTTCTGAACCGGGCCGCGCGCGACTTCCTCGGTGATATTCCGGTGGTGTATATTCAAACGGTGGTTGCTCCGGGACCGGACGGGCATCCCGGAATTGTCGGCCTTTTCGCCGGTGACGATGAAGAGTGCTTCTACGAGGCGTCCGCGCTCGCCAGGGAATACAACGTGTTCACGCTCGACCGGGCACCCGAGACGGTTGTGGTGTCGCTCGACCCGAGAACCTACCGCTCGACATGGCTCGGCAACAAGGCGATCTATCGCACGCGCAAAGCCATCGCAGACGGGGGGCGGCTTCTCATTCATGCACGCGGCGTCAGTCACTTCGGCGAGGACGAGGCGATTGACCGGCTCATTCGAAGCTGGGGGTATCGGGGTACTGAGTATGTGCTCGACGCGGTCGCCCGGGACGATGCGCTGGCCGACGGACTGAGCGCGGCGGCGCATCTCATTCACGGGTCGAGCGAGGGGCGTTTTCGAATCTGTTACGCGCCGGGAGGCCTAAGCCGGTCGGAGGTGGAAGCGGTCGGGTATGAATACATCGACCTGAAAGATCTTGAAAAAGAGGTGCAGTTCGATACGCTCTCCGATGGGTGGAACAGCGTAAACGGAGAGGAAATCTACTATATTTCGCAACCCGGGCTCGGGCTCTGGGAGGCGTAGCAGGCAGTGCGAGCAATGGAGAATAGGCAATGAGAAATCAGGCGGATATTGGACTTATTGGATTGGCGGTAATGGGGCAGAACCTTGTCCTGAATATGAACGACCACGGCTATTCGGTCGGCGTCTATAACCGGACGACAAAGAAAATGACCGACTTTGTCGAGGGGCCGGCTTCCGGTCGAAGCATTTACGGCGCCGAGAGCCTCGAAGAGCTTGTCGGGATGCTCAAGCGACCGCGGCGGGTCATGCTCATGGTCAAGGCCGGAGGCATTGTCGACGACTACATCGACGCGCTTACGCCGCTGCTCGATGAGGGCGACATTGTCATAGACGGCGGAAACAGCCACTACCCGGATACCGAGCGGCGCGTGGAGAAACTGAAAAAGCACGGGCTTCGGTTTATCGGCACGGGAGTTTCCGGCGGCGAGGAAGGCGCTCGAACGGGTCCGAGTATTATGCCCGGTGGTTCGCCCGACGCGTGGCCCGCGGTGAAAGAGATTTTCCAGGCGATCGCGGCCAAAGCACCCGACGGTGATCCGTGCTGCGACTGGGTCGGAGACGGCGGGGCGGGGCACTATGTGAAAATGGTGCACAACGCCATCGAGTACGGCGATATGCAGCTCATAAGCGAGGCGTATCACGTTATGCACGAAGTGCTCGGCATGAGCTACGAGGAGATGGCCGACGTGTTCTCGCGGTGGAATACCGGGAGGCTCGAAAGCTATCTTATCGAGATTACCGCCGACATTCTTCGCACCCGTGACGAAGACGGCGAGCCGCTCGTCGAGAAGATTCTCGACGCGGCCGGTCAGAAGGGTACAGGGAAGTGGACGGTAGTCGAGGCGGCACACCTCGGAATACCGGTTACATTGATCGCCGAGGCGGTGTTCGCCCGTTCGCTGAGTGCGCGAAAGGAAGAGCGAGTGCGCGCGAGCGAGCGCATGAGGCGCCACCGCGATTCGATTCCGAAGGCGCCGTCGACCTCCGAGCGCAGTGAAATCCTCGAAGACCTCGAGGCGGCCGTATACGCGTCAAAGATTACGAGCTACGCGCAGGGCTTTATGCTCATACGCGAGGCGGCGGCCGAACACAACTGGCGTATCGACTACGGCGCGGTGGCCGGTATGTGGCGCGGTGGCTGCATTATCCGCAGCGTCTTCCTCGGCGATATTACCGCGGCGTACCGCGAAGACCCCGACCTCGAGAACCTGCTTCTCGCCCCAGCGTTCAGCGATGCAGTTTCCGGCGCGGTCGATGCCTGGCGGCGAGCTGTATCGCGGGCGGTACAGTATGCGATACCGGTTCCGAGCATGGGTGCTGCGTTGAGTTTTTTCGAGGGGTATACCCGCGACCGTCTTCCGGCGAACCTGCTTCAGGCACAACGCGACTATTTTGGAGCACATACCTACGAGCGCGTCGACCGTCCGCGCGGCGAAGCGTTTCATACGAATTGGACGGGTACCGGAGGCGATGTCGCAAGCGGTACGTATAACGCGTAGCGGCTCGTGCTCGCCTCGATGCGGCGCAGGTATGCAGAGTGAAGGCATGTACCCTGTGCGCGTAGTTTGCCGCCGATCGGAATCGAACCGATGACACACGGATTTTCAGTCCGTTGCTCTACCGACTGAGCTACAGCGGCTACCGAATTGGGCCGCAT
>JBKGYS010000146.1:0-5919 GCA_046545955.1 Spirochaetales bacterium
TTCGCGACCTTGTGAAACTTTCCGTCATCGACTTCGAGCAGAGTATGGAGAATCCTGCGCTGGACCGGCTTGAGCCCGTCATCGATATCGGGAATCGCCCGGTCCTTTATGACGTAGCTCGCGTATTCGAGAAAATTATTATTGAACAGTTTATTTACGTATGCCATTCGTGTGCGTATGCTTCCGGCTTCCGTCGCCATTTCGCCGGGCAGGCTATACCAGATTCTCCATAATGAACTCGCGCCTCTGGGGCGTGTTCTTTCCCATGTAGAAGGTGAGCGTCTCCCTGATATTCTTAATGCTCTTGACCGATACCTGCTCGAGTCTCATATCCGGACCGATGAAACGGCCGAACTCACTCGGCGAAATCTCGCCGAGTCCTTTGAACCGTGTGACCTCGGGCGATGACAACTCTTTTACCGCCTGCTCGCGCTCCTTCGGACTGTAGCAGTAGCGCGTCTCCTTTTTGTTCCGTACTCGGAACAGCGGCGTCTCGAGGATATAGATATGGCCCGCTACCACGAGCTCTTCGAAGTAATTGAGAAAAAAGGTCAAAAGGAGATTGCGAATATGGAATCCGTCGTGGTCGGCATCCGTCGCGATTACGACTCTCGCGTAGCGCAGGCCCTCGATGTCGTTCTCTATACCGAGCGCCATCATCATGTTGTAGAGCTCTTCGTTCTTGTAGAGATCCGCCCGCCTACGCCCGAACACGTTCTGAGGCTTGCCTCGAAGGCTGAAAATCGCCTGGGTGTAGACGTCGCGCGAACTGACCATACTGCCCGAGGCGCTCTGTCCCTCCGTTATGAAGATGGTCGACTCGTCACCCTTTTCGCCGTCCTGAAGGTGGTACTTGCAATCCTTCAGGTTGGGAATCTTCAACGCGATCTTGCGTGCGTTCTCCTTTGCGTCCTTCTTGACCGCCTGAAGCTCCTTTCGAAGCCGTTCGTTATTGGCGATCTTATCGGCGATGCGCCTGGCGGCGTCCTTATTGCGATGCAGAAAATCAACGACCGCTGATCTTGTCTCATTCACGATCCAGGCGCGAATCTCGGTGTTGCCGAGCTTGTTTTTCGTCTGGCTTTCGAATACTGGATTAGTAAGCTTCACCGCAATGGCCGCCGCGATTCCTTCGCGAACATCCACGCCTGAGTACTGTTTACGCGCGAACTCGTTGACGCCCTTAAGAATTCCCTCCCGGAACGCGGAAAGATGCGTTCCTCCGTCGGAGGTGAACTGTCCGTTTACAAAACTGAAGTAGGTTTCACCGTAGTTGTCGGTATGGGTAAAACTGAACTCGATCTGATCGCCTCGGAAATGGCCCATATCGTACAACGCCTCTTCGCCGATCTCGGCGGAAAGCAGATCGTAGAGTCCGTTGTCACTCTGAAAACGCTGCACTGACGAGCCGTTTGTCTTCAACGTCAGCATGAGTCCGGCATTCAAGTAGGCGTAATTCCACAGGCGGTGCTCAATAAACTCGCTGCCGTACGCGTACTCGCCGAAAATCTCGGGGTCCGGTTCGAACTCGACGTAGGTACCGTTTCGTTCCTTCGCGGTCTTGCCCTGCTTCTGCTCGACGAGCGCACCCTTCTCAAAACGCGCTTCGGAATACTTTCCATCGCGCACCGCGCGCACACGAAACTCGCTCGACAGCGCGTTCACCGCCTTGGTGCCTACACCATTGAGGCCAACGGAAAACTGAAAAACCTCGTCGTTGTATTTAGCGCCGGTGTTTATGACACTGACACATTCGACAATTTTCCCGAGCGGTATGCCGCGGCCATAGTCGCGAACGGCGACACGGTTTCCGTTCAGCACAATCTCGATCCGTTTGCCGTGTCCCATAATATACTCGTCGACCGCGTTGTCTATGACCTCCTTCAGCAGAATGTATATCCCGTCGTCAGGGTTATCCCCATTTCCGAGTCGGCCGATATACATGCCGGTGCGAAGCCGAATGTGTTCGAGTGAGCTGAGCGTTTTGATTTTGCTTTCGTCGTACGCCGTCGGCGAGGCGCCGTTCGACGGTACGTTCGAACCCTTCCCGGTTGCTTCTCGAGTGCTTTTCGCACCGTTTTTCGCCCCGCCGCCGCGTGTCTTACTCTGCTTAGTTGCCATAGTGCTTTCAGGTAAAATAGCAGGAGTCGACCGGGAAACACAAACCACGTTCGCCGTGCGGCTGCGCAAGCCCCTTGCCCCCGGAATCGATCCTGGGTATTGTTTAACTCTCCATTAACATAATTCGCCCGCGTCAGGACGACCCGAGTAATCATCGCTAATCGCTGAAGAAGGTACCCGTGCATGAGTAACGCATCTTACGATTATATCGTTGTCGGTGGTGGATCCGCCGGCGTGGTAGTGGCCGCGCGTCTGGCCGAAGACCGGCATCTTCGCATCGCGCTCGTCGAGGCCGGCCCCAACGATCGGGATATCCGGCAGATCCGGGAGCTTAGCCGGTGGCAATCGCTTCTCGAAAGCAGGTACGACTATAACTACGCGATAGAACCGCAGAGTCGCGGCAATTCATGCGTACGCCACAGCCGCGGAAGAATGCTCGGCGGCTGTAGCTCGCACAATTCGTGTATTTCCTTTGTAGCGCCCGACTACGATTTCGCCCGCTGGGCCGAGGTCGCCGGGGACACGTGGGACGCCGAGTCGGTACGCCCGTATTACGGGCGAGTACAGCAGATCGTGAATCGCGAGCATTCGGAAAGCGGCAACGCGGCGGTGGAAGGATTCCTTTCGGCGGCCGCGCAGATAGGATTCCCCCGCACCGATTTTACAGGTCCCTTCGACGAGTCGGCAGGCTGGTTTCTTCTGAACAAACGGGGATACCTGCGCGAGTCCAGTTCCGCGGCGTACTTCCACGGCCAGGGGGGCATCCCTGAAAACATCAGCCTCTACTCCGAAACAACGGTTACCCGCCTTACCGGTGAACCGGAGGCGGATGGCACCTTTCGCGCAACGGGAGTGGAAACCTCCGCCGGGACGCTCTCGGCCGAACGCGAGGTGATCCTGTCGGCAGGCGCCTTCGATACGCCTAAGCTGCTTATGCTCTCGGGAATCGGACCGGACGGCGAGCTCGCCCGACACGGTATTGAAACTCGCGTCGCGCTTGCCGGCGTCGGCCAACACCTGCTCGACCATCCGGAAGGCGTTGTTATTTTCGAGGCTGATGATCCGGTCCCGCCGGAGACAAGCCAGCACTATGAGGCAGGCCTTTTCGCGCGGGTAGAAAAAGAGGCGGGCTGGCCCGACCTTATGCTGCATTTGGGAACGCAGTGTTTCGACATGCACACCGGGCCGGCCGGATATCCGAGCAGCGCCAACGCGATAAGCCTCACACCGAACGTCGCGCGCGCGAAAAGCGAGGGGGTTGTGCGCTTGAAGTCGGCCGATCCGGTCGATCCGCCGAGCATCGACTTTCGCTACTTCACCGACCCATACGGATACGATGAGAAGATAATGATCGAAGGCATCAGGCTCTCCCGGCGACTCGCGGCGCAGGACGCGATGAAGCGGTGGGCACGACGAGAGCTTGCACCGGGGCCCGCCGTTCAAAGCGACCGGCAAATCGCCTCGTATATTCGAAAGACGCACAACACCGTGTACCATCCGGTCGGTACGTGCCGAATCGGTCGGGATGAAGACCCGATGGCGGTTGTCGACCCGATGCTTCGGGTGCGCGGCACAGCGGGGCTTCGCATCGCCGACGCGTCGGTGTTTCCTCACCTTACGAGCGTGAATCCGAACATGACGGTTTACATGGTCGGCGAGCGCTGCGCGGATTTTATTCGGGCCTCAGGCCACCCGCCGGGTTAGGCCGTCAGAGGAAGCGTCACAGTAACGACCGCTCCGGAGTCGTTCGCGAGCGACACGTCGCCATTGTGCTGCTCGGCGAGCGAGCCTATGATTGTAATGCCGAGGCCATGCGAGCGTCGTTTCAAAAGCTCGTCGGGGAAGCCTGAACCGCTGTCCGAGATTACCAGCTTCACCGCCGCGCCGTCGCTCGAGGGTGCAATTGAGCCGCTAATCTCGATTGGTCCGCCTTCCGGGGCCGCATACTTGAGCGAGTTCGTCACAATCTCGTTAACAATAAGTCCAATTGAAATGGCCAGGCGAGTCGAAAGCCTGAGCGGAGAAACGTCGATCTGTATGTGTACGTTGGAGTACACTCCGGCTCGGCGCATATCGTCTACAAGCCGCCCGACGAGAGCCTTGAGATCGACCTCGCCTACCAGATCGTTTCGGTACAGCTGTTCGTAGATATCGCCCATAACGCCGATACGGTCGCGGGCTTCGTCAAGCGCCTGCGACGACGCCGGGCTCTCCAGTCGCGCCGCGTGGAGCGAAAGCATCGAGTTCACCAGGTTCAGGTCGTTCTTGATACGGTGGTGCACCTCGGTGAGAAGTAGCTGCTTCTCGCTGAGCGCCGTCTCGAGCATAGTTCGGGCTTCCACCCGGCCGGATACATCGTGATACGTTACCAGGACGCCGCGCGAAATGTTCGCGTCGCTATAATCGGCGGCGCGGCCTTCCACCCAGACGTATTTCCCATCCGGCAACAAATGGCGGCACTCGATAGTTTCGCTGTGTAACGACTCCTTACCGATTGCTCGCAAGAACTCGTCGACTGCCGCGCGATCGTCCGGATGCAGAAACTTGCGAGCGGATCTACCGATTACATCCGCAGGCCTATATCCGAACTGCTGTTCGATACTTGGGCTGGTGTACCGTACAATCCCGAACTCGTCTATAACGGTTACTACATCGCTCATCGTGCGGACAATAGATTCGTAGAAGTACGACCCGTACTCCGGCCCTGAGCCCCGCCCCCGAGCAACGGTCGAGTCGGTCTGCAGTCTCGAAAGTGGACGTATCCCGAGACTGAGAAGCACCGGAATCAGTTTCGATATCTCTCCGCGGGGTGCGTAGGAAACCGCTTCAAACGGGCTTTTCCGATCGTCCTCGTCGGGGTCACTGTTGACGAGAAACACAATGGGTATCCGGCTGCGTTTGCGCAGCGCCACGGCGGTATCGGCAGTATTCATCGAGCCTTTCAACTCAACGTCGACGATTACCACCGAAAAGCTCTCACCGCGGTCCATAAGCGCTATTGCAGCCTCCCCATTCTCGACCCGTACAACCGGATACCCGGATTGCTCGAGAAACCGGCGCCGGTCGAGCGCCGTGATAGCGTGATGTTCGACGAGAAGCAATTGTTGCGATGCGCTGTTAGTGAGCATATCGTCTGGCTTATCCGATATCCCTATTTGTAAACCTCCGGGGGATTGCCGTCTCTATACGAACCATGCGCCGTTTACTATTCTGTCACGCAAAGAGCCATGTTCGACGCAGTACTTCGTAAATCGAAAGACCAAATTCTCGCACCCGTCGCCGGCATGCTCAGCGGCAGGGTTTCGGCGATGAGCCTGACCCTCGCGGGCTTGGTCCTGGGACTGGCTGCAGCGGGCTCACTTGCACTTGGCCTGAATACCCTAGCATTGCTGCTCTGGCTTGCCAATCGCACCGTGGACGGACTCGACGGGACTGTGGCACGCCTCGACGGAAGCCAGTGCGACCTCGGCGGTTACGTTGACATGATAAGCGACGTGGTAGTCTACGCCGCGCTCGGGCTCGCGATTCCCGTCGGTGGCGGCGTCGGGCAGTGGACTGCCGCCGCGCTGATGCTCGGCGCCTTCTACGTGAATATAACTTCCTGGACAATCCTCGCGCCCATGCTTGAAACTCGGCGTCTTTCAGACCCTGAAGCGCGCAGTACGAGTGTGCACATGCAGCGCGGGTTCATGGAGGGAAGCGAGACGATTCTCGCCTACGCCGTGCTCATTGCGATCCCGCAGTGGCGTTTCGTTGTCATGCTTGTGGCGGCCTCTGCCGCGTGTATAAGTGCCGTGC
>JBKGYS010000147.1:0-5782 GCA_046545955.1 Spirochaetales bacterium
AAATGAAACGCGTAGAAACCGACCTGAACGAGCGATTTCTCCGCGACAACCTCACTCCGAGCCCGCTTTATACGAGGATCGGGATTAACAGCGGGGACATGGTCGTCGGAAACCTCGGTACGGAGCGGCAGATGGACTACACGATCATGGGCCACGCGGTGAACCTCGCCGCACGGCTCGAGGGCGTGAACAAACAGTACGGCTCGTCCATTCTCGTGAGCGAGGAAACCCGCCGACTCGCCGGAGACCGATTCCTGTTTCGAAGGCTCGACCGCGTGCGGGTTGTGGGGGTGCGTCAGCCGGTCCAGCTCTACGAGCTGCTCGACGAACGAGACGCCGCGAGCGCGAAGCTGGTCGAGCGCGTTGACGCGTTCGAGCAGGCTATCGAAGCATTCCGGGCTCACGATTTCGCGGAAGCCGGCCGCATATTCGCCGAAGTCGCCGAAGCCGCTCCCGACGATACCGCGGCGAAGCGGTACGCGCAGCGCTGCGAACAATACAAAACAAACCCGCCGCCGGCCGGATGGGACGGCGTTTACAAACTCGGAGAGAAATAAAAAATGGGTCCTTCGGGATATTCCCGAAGGACCCCGGGCGGCCGGTAGGTCGTAGTCTAACGCTTGGGAACGTCGGTGGTAAGAACCCACCGGACCGCACCGCAGGGGGAGGTAGATGCAATATGCGTACTGGAGCTTATATGGCGAACCGCCGTTGCTCCTTGATTCCGAACACTAACAAGGCGAGATTTTCGCACAATTTCACTGCAATTACATCTCTGTAATCCGCGAATCCTGAGAAGACGGCGCTCAGCCGCCTCCGGGCGGTTCAACCGGCAGCCGCACGCGAACTTCGGTGCCCACACCGAGCTGCGAGTGAATCTCGACCGAACCGCCGTGTGCTTCAACAATAGCCTTCACCAGGCTTAGTCCCAGCCCCAATCCCGGCCTGTTGCGCGCTTCGGCGCCGCGGTAGAGACGGTGCCAGATCCGCGGCATATCCTCTTCTTCGATGCCGCGTCCGGTATCGCGTACCCGGAATACCACCGAATCCTCGTCCTCCGCGGCGGAGAGCTCGATGCTCGATCCGGCGGGTGAATACTTGATCGCGTTATCGAGGAGGTTTGCAAGCACCTGCCGAAGGCGAACCGGATCGGCGTTGAGCAGAATCCCATCGGCCTCCCCGAGGTCTATGCGGATAGATTTGGCGTCGGCCACATACTCGTACAACTCGGCGGCATCGCGGAGTACATCGCTCGCGTCGATCTGCTCCAACCGCAGACTCAGCGCACCGGACTGAGCCTCGGATATATCCATAAGCGTATTGAGCAGCCGAAGCATGGTATCGCTTTCTTCAATGCAGTCGGCGAGCGCGTCGCGCAACGCCTGCTCGTCGCCCTCCGGACTCTTCAGCGCAAGCTCGGCGGTTCCACGCAACCGCGTAATCGGTGTTCGAAGGTCATGGGCAACCGCATCGAGCGCATCGTGCATACCGCCGATCAGACGTTCTATGCGGGCAAGCATTTCATTGAAGTACACAACAAGGTCGTGCATATCCCCTTCCTCGCGGAGAAACCCTCCTTCCTCGGGGATACGGTTGTCGAAATGCCCAGTGGTAAGAATCGCATTCACCGCGTCGCTTAAATCGCGCACCGGCTTAAGAACGCGAAATGCAAGCAGCAGACCAAGTATGAGACTCATACCCACTATCGCGGAGGCTATGATCGTGAAATTACGACGGAACAGGTCCAGAAGCCGGTCGCGGTTCTCGGTCGAAAGACCGACCTGGAGGTAATTGTCGCTGTCGAGCCTGATCCCGGCGATCTCGAGATCGTACGGAAGTGTCTCCGATTCGAGCGTCCTTACTTCATCCCAATCGGAGAGCGAACCGGACTCGAGCGCGGCCATGTCAAAGCCTTGCTGCCAAAGCGCCGGAATACTGAAAAACTGCGTATCATTCTCGGCATCCGCAATGCGTACGAAGAATGCACGTTCGCCGACGAGCACCGTACGCGCATCGATCTCGTTGCGAAGCGCCTCGACACCGCCGGACTGAAATCGTGCCCAGTATCCGAGCAGGCGGGTGGATAGTTCCTGCAGGTCATCCTGTTGAAGCGAACTGTAGAGCGAGTAGAAGCTGATCGAAAACAGGGCGATCGCTCCGACGAGAAAAATCGAGGAAAACAGCAGCGTAAGCCTGACATACGTCGCCGAAAGAAAGTGCTTAGCCGCTTTTGAGAACGTAGCCCACACCTCTGACAGTGTGTATAAGCTTCGGTTCGTATCCTTCATCTACCTTTTTCCTCAGTCGCCACACGAGCACATCGACGACGTTAGTCTGGGGATCGAAATCGTAGTTCCACACGTGCTCCATAATCATGGTTTTGGAGAGCACCGTGCCGGCGTTACGAATCATGTACTCAAGCAGCGAAAACTCCCTTGGTTGCAGTTCAATCGCCTGCTCGCCACGCTTGGCTTCATGTCGCAGCAGGTCGAGGGTCAGGTCATCGTAAGTGAGGGTCGTTGTCGCCTTCCCACGCCCCGCCCGACGCATGAGAGCCTGAAGCCGCGCGAGCAATTCGGAGAAGGAAAACGGTTTGGTCAGGTAATCGTCGCTTCCGGTCTGTATTCCTTTGATACGGTCTTCGACCGAGCGCTTGGCGCTGAGAATGATTATGGGCGTCTCGATATCCTCTTCCCGCACCCGCTGGACCATTGTCAGCCCGTCCATACCCGGCAGCATAATATCGACAACCGAGGCGTCGTAGGGGGTCTGCCGCAGGTAGGCGAAGCCGTCTTCGGCGGTCCGCACGCAGTCCACCGCGTAGCCCGATTGTTCGAGCCCTTTCTTTACGAATGACGATATTTTATCATCGTCTTCTACGACAAGTACTCTCATATGCCCTCGTACGCTGTCGCCTCAAGCCCGATACCCGGCACGAATTCGGCCCGCACCGAGGCATCGCTCGCCGTCGTACAGCACCCCGAACTGTCCGGGAGCAACGCCCCGATCGCTTTCGGAAAGATGTAGGTTGATGTTCTGCCCGTCGCCGGCGGCGATCCGCGGGTTATCCTCCGCGCCGGCCCGCTCGAGGCGACACGCGATGCGTTTCGGCCCGTGTCGCAGCTTCACGCTGAACCGCCTCGGTGCGTCCGCGTCCGTGGCAGCCGTCCAGTCGGGCTCTCGACCGATCCAGTGAAGTGACTCGAGCTCGACAACGCCCGAAGCCTGTTCGTAGACAGCCTCGCGGTGGGTAACGAATACGACATTGTCGCTTACATCTTTCCCAGTCACGTACCACGGACCATTCGACAGCCCGAGCCCCTGACGCTGGCCGATCGTGTAGAACCAGAACCCGCGGTGGCTTCCGAGCACGCGGCCGGTTTCCCGTTCCACGATTCGCCCCTCTCTTTCTCCGAGGTAGTAACGAACGAAATCCGGGTAACGGATCTTGCCGAGAAAGCAGATACCCTGGCTGTCCGGGCGGGAACGGTTCGCCAGCGCAAGGCGATCGGCAAGGGTGCGAACATCCGCCTTGCGCAATTCTCCGATCGGAAACAGCGCACGCGACAACTGCTGCCGACCGAGATGCGACAGAAAGTAGCTCTGGTCCTTTACCGGATCCGGTGACCGGTAGAGGTGAATGTCCCCGTCGTCGGTCTCAACTACCCGACCGTAATGCCCGCTTGCCACCCAGTCGGTCCGCTCGCCCACGCGCTCGAGAAACGCCCCGAACTTAATGCGCTGGTTACAGAATATATCGGGGCTCGGCGTGCGGCCGGCGCGCAGTTCGGACAGGGTGTACTCGACGACACGATCGTAGTAATCGGTTTGAAGGGGCACTACCTCGAGTGGAATGTCGAACTGCCTGCACACCAGCCGCGCATAGCCTAGATCGTCCTCCCACGGGCAGTCACCGAGGGAAGCAACATCGTCCTCAAGCCATATTTTCAGGTAAAACGCGGTAATATTTGTGAAACCCGCGGCGGAAAGGCGCGCGAGGGCCACCGAGCTGTCCACCCCGCCGGACACAAGGACCCCAATCGAATCGGTACGCGCCGGAGTTCGTACGCGGGAGGTCTCCGGAGTCCACGCGGCGGCGAAATTTTTCGTAATGGAGTCCTGTGCTGCCTGTACGATCATGATTATATTGTGTCAAACTGTGTGAGCAGTGGCAACGCCACACCTCATGTCAGCCTTGATTGCAGCCGAGTGTTACACATTTTCGAAGGACTGCTGGAACGCGTATCGGAATGTGGGAACGAAATTGCCGCTGAGTCGGGGTATTGGTATTCTCTAACGCACAATTTTTATTCGTTCGGACGGTGCGAGGTGTGCCTGCATATTCATCTATGTAGCGCGACAGCCTGAAGCGGGTTCCGATCACACTTCGATGAAGGGACCTCGGTCGGAGGTTCACCGTGGCGGTCCGTTTTGGCGCAAGAGTATGCAGTGGGATAAGACCTGTATGCATAAGGAGCAGTTCTATTGAGTGGTGAACAGTCTGTTGGTATAAGCGACCTGTCGCTTTATGTACCTCGCCCGAGTATGAATCTCGAAAGCCTGCTCGAACATCGCATTCAGCAGGAGCCGTCGCTCAAACGTCGGCTTACCCGGGCGCTCGAAACGACCGGTCAGGAACGCATGCGTTTTCCCGAGCTATGGCAGGACAATTCGACGCTCGCCGCGCAGGCTTCGCGCGATCTCCTCGAGCGCGCCGGAAACAGCTCGCTCGCGAAAATGCGGTACCTTTCGGTCGGAACCGAGACCCCCGTCGATCATTCGAAGCCGGTAGCCGCGTACGTGGAAGGTATGCTGCAGCGAAGCGGTATCGACATCCCCGAAAACCTCAGTACATTTCAGGTTCAGCACGCCTGCGCGGGTGGCACGGTGGCGATGATGGGTGTAGCAGCCATGCTGTCGCATTCGTCGAACAGCGGCGAATCAGGGCTCATTGTGTGTTCGGATATAGCCCGTTACGACGCACCGAGTACCGCAGAGATAACCCAAGGCGCCGGCGCGGTTGCGATGCGCGTCGAAAAAAACCCCAGTCTTCTCACTATGGACCTCGGCACGCCCGGCTACTGCTCGCGCGACGTTGACGACTTCTTCCGACCGCTCGGATCGACAACGGCCAAGGTTAAGGGGGGATACTCGGTACAGTGTTATCACGAATCTCTCGACTCGGCCTTTCTCGATCACTGCGCGAGGCGCGATACGGCTCCCGAAACCGTGTTGCGTGAAACCGATATGTTCGTAGTTCACGTGCCCTTCTATCGTATGGGCATTACCGCTATGAACAATCTGCTATCAAAATACATATCCGAGGATCAGAAAACCATAGATTCATTCCTTGAAGAACGAGGATTCTACGAGGGACTCGCACCTGCAAAGCTGGTGGGAAACATCTATTCAGGCTCGGCGTACATGGCGCTCATGTCGCAACTTGTCGAACGCTACAGCGTGCTTGGATCGGATATTGTCGGAAAGAATATTCTGCTTGCGAGCTACGGATCGGGCAACACCATGGTCGTTCTCTCGATGAAGGTGGCACCCGAGGCGCCGGGCGTGATCGAGCAGTGGGATCTCGCGGGCACCGTTGCCGGAGGGCGCGAAAGCGGAATGGCCGAGTACGAACAGTGGCTCGAGTTTCCGCTCGATCGTGAAGAATACGCTCGCCGCCTCGCCGCGGCTTCGGTACGGCACGGCGAGTACTATCTCGCAGGAATACGGGAAGATGGCTATCGTGAGTACGAATACAGGCAATAACCGCGGCTCCGAAGGA
>JBKGYS010000148.1:0-5755 GCA_046545955.1 Spirochaetales bacterium
AATCAATAGTGGTCGGTCGGTGGTCGTAGCGGCTACGTATTGTTGCTGATTCAGCTCTGCTTTCAGTGTTTCGTTCATAGTTCAATCCTGGCATCCAGCCTCTGGCAGCGGAAATCAGCGAAGTCGGCGTTTCGTCGCTTCGCTCATTCGCTTTTCGTGGTCTGTCGCTCAAGCATGCAGAAGTACATTGGCCCTGCTCCGGAGTTCTCGTCGGGCCAGATTCGCCAGCCGGGATCAGACCGGGACAGCTGCAGGCCCAAACGCCCGGCGATACGCCCCTTATCGTGACAACCCGCATCGGCGATCGACAGGAGCGGGCCCTTCTTGCGGGAGCGTTCTACCGCTCGTTGTACGAGCTCCTCGTTCTCCGCCCGTGGCAGGCTGCAGGTTGCATACACGACAGTGCCACCGGGGCGTACCGCCTGTGAGGCCGCCCGCAGAATAGCAAACTGCTCGCGGCTCAGCCGATCGATCCGGGACGGGCTCCATTCGTGCAGTTTACCCTTGCCCGAGAGCAGATGTGCTTCGCTGCTGCATGGAACGTCGGCGAGCACGAGATCGTAGGCGCTCTGTTCGTAAAGCCCCCACCGCCTCGCGTCGTGACCGGTCACGGTAACCCGTCCTCCAAGTTCGGGTCCGAGATGCTCGCCGAGAACCCGGCGCAGCCGCTCCCGGCGGGCAGCGCTGCGTTCATTCGCGACGATAGTGCAATCGTTTGCGCAGGCTAAGGCGAGCACGAGCGTCTTTCCTCCCGGCGCTGCGCACAAATCGAGAATTGTGCGGGCTGCGCCGGATACCGCCGCCTGAGCAACGAATACGCTTGCACGATCGATATAGTAAGGGCGGTCGGCGTGCGTGGTAAGAGCATATTGCGATTGTTCCGGCGCAAGCATCGAAGCCCGCAGCGCGGCCCATCGAGCTCCGAAAAGCTGCGAATAGTAGCGCTCGAAAGCCTCTGCGCCCCGTTTGTCCGGTGATCCTTCCATAGTTCCGCGAGACGGCTTGCAGACTGCCGCATAATTCATTACACAATCAAGCCGATGGAGCAACAAATCCGCGCGGTTCTCTTCGATCTCGACGGCACACTCGTCGATTCTATAGCCGATATTTCGGCAGCTACCAATCGTGCGCTCTCGCGGTTCGACGTTGAGCCTTTGGACGAAGATTCTGTGAGGTCGATGGTCGGATGGGGCTTGCCCGAGCTTGCGCGGCGGGTTGTCGCCTACCTTGGCAAATATCGCCGGGAGCTGCATCTGTCCAACGAGCAATTCACCGAAGTGCTTATCGAAGAATACGACCGGGTGCCGTTCGAGCACACACGCGTATACGCAGGCATCCGGGAATTGCTCGACACCTTAGCAAAATCGGGAATACCCTCTGCGGTCTGTACCAACAAGCGCGAACAGGTGGCCGAGGCTGTTGTACGAGGCCTTTTTGACCCCGGCACCTTTGTCGTGGTCGTCGGTCAACGAAGTGATCGGCCCCCCAAGCCGGATTTCGCCGCGGTAAAAGCGTGCCTCGACGCGCTCGGCGTTTCAGCGACCAATGCAGTGTTTGTCGGTGACAGCGACGTGGATATACAAACCGCGCACAACGCCGGAATGCCGGCGATTGGCGCTGCCTGGGGCTTTCGCGACAGAGAACACCTTCATGCCGCCGGCGCCGACGTTGTTTTTGACACGCCCGCGGATGTTCGCGACTATTTCTACCGGACGGCGGCTCGGCCGGCGAATACGACGAACCAGTAATTCTGACCACACAGGTCTGACGACACAGGAGTGAGAGATACATATGGCAGTTTCTGAAGAGATAAAAAAACAGGCCGAACAATACATCGAACAGGAAACCGATGAGCGGTTTCGAAGCGAGGTCGCCTCGCTTCTCGAAGACGGTAATGAGGGGGAGTTGGAAGATCGCTTCTACACCAGTCTCGAGTTCGGCACCGGAGGGCTTCGCGGAGTCGTGGGCGGCGGCTACAACAGGATGAACAGCCTTGTGATTCGGCAGGCGAGCGAAGGGCTCGCAAGGTACGTCGCACGGTATGTAGGCGAACACGAAGATCACAAGCGTCGGCCGCGGGCGGTTATTGCCTACGACAGCCGTCACTTCAGTGACGTGTTCGCCCGTGTTGCGGCGCTGGTCTTTTGCGCAAACGGCTTTGAAACGTATCTTTTCGAAAAACTGCGGCCGACTCCCGAGCTGAGCTTCGCGGTACGAACGCTGAAGGCCGACACCGGAGTCGTTATTACCGCAAGCCACAACCCGCCGGAATACAGTGGCTACAAGGTGTACTGGAACGACGGGAGTCAGGTGGTGCCGCCGCACGACACCGGTATTATCGAAGAAGTTCGCGCTGTCGGTTCCGATATACACGACATAGATGAACGCACAGCACGCGACAACGGACTTCTGAACACGCTCGCGGATGACATGGATAAAGAGTACCTCGATGCGGTCGAGCGGCAGATCGTGCGTCCTGAACTCTTCGGCGAGCACGGAAACAAGCTTTCAATGGTGTATACTCCGCTTCACGGCACGGGGGCGCACCTCGTGGAGTCGATTGCGAAACGGCTATCGCTACCGCTGAGCACCGTTGCCGAACAGCGCGAACCCGACGGGGATTTCCCGACTGTAAAGCAGCCGAACCCGGAAGAAGGCTCGGCGCTGCGGATGGCCATTGAGCAGGCGGCCGAACAGTCCGCGACGATTGTAGTCGGCACCGATCCGGACGCTGACCGCATTGGGACCGCGGTGCCCGATCCGAAGGCTCTCGCGGCCGGTAGACCGCTCTCGACTGAAGATTACCATCTCGTAACAGGCAACCAGCTCGGAGTCCTGCTGGCCGACTACGTGCTCGGCTCGCATCGCGAACGCGGGACGCTTCCCGAACGACCCGCGTTCGTAAAAACGATCGTTACCACTGAGCTGCAACGTATCGTCGCGGAGTATCACGGCGCGGAGGTGTACGATACGCTGACCGGGTTCAAGCATATAGCGGCAAAAATCCGCGAGTTCGAGTCGGCACCCGGTGGTCCGACCTATGTGCTCGGTGACGAGGAAAGCTACGGCTATATGATAGGGACAGAAGTTCGCGACAAGGACGGAGTATCAGCGACAGTTCTTACCGCAGAAATGGCGCTTTACTATCTTACACAGGGTAAGAGTATTCTCGAGCGCCTGGAAGAAATATACCGGCAGTTCGGTTACTTCGAGGAGCGTACCATCAGTCGCCACTTCAAGGGGCAGGACGGAGCCCGAATCATGGCCGAGCTTATGGATTCGCTGCGCCGCGAACCACCGAAGAGGCTCGGGGGAAAGCAGGTTGTGCGAGTTTACGACTACCTCGAGCGCAAGGTCGTCGACCCGGAAACTGGGAAAACGCAGTCTTCCATAGACCTGCCGAAATCGAACGTCCTGCAGTTTGAGCTCTCCGGTAGAGGAAAAGTCTCTGTTCGGCCTTCGGGTACCGAACCGAAGATCAAGTTCTATATTTCCATTGGTGGAGAGCCGGGAGCGGATCTTTCCGAATCGCGAGGGAGTGTCGGCGAACAGGTAGCGGCAATAGAACAGGAAATCGAAGCGCTTATGCCGCAGTAGTGCCGGCTCAGTCGCCGGCGACGGTACGGTTGCGGCGCTTTTTCGCCGCGGCGATTTCAGCGATAAGTCGGTGCATATCGCTTTCGTCGATGAGGCCACGCTCGAAGCCGTCCTGAATATCGCGTACAAACGTGTCGGCTAACGATCGTAAGGTGCGTTCGAGTTCGCCCGACCAGATGCGACGGGTTAATTCGTCGCGGTTCTCAGACAGCGTTATAAGCTCGTCGGCGATCTGTTCCGCACGGTACCACCGGATGTCGTCATGCTCGAACGCCTGCTCGTCGAGTAATTGCTGGAAGTTCACGCGCTTACCGTAGGCCTGGTTTTTCATTGTAGTCAATAGTCGAGTCTTCACGCCTCGAGCGGTTACCGGTACAATTGCGCCGCTATGAACACGCGAGCCTCCGTCCTGGATACAGCATTCACCGCCATTGATTTCGAGACAACCGGGCTGCACGCCGGTCTCGACCGGATCGTCGAGCTCGGGGCGGTTCGTTTTCGGGGGGATGTGATCGAGGCGGAAATCGAGCAGCTCGTGAATCCCGAGTGCGATATATCCGAAGATGCGGCCGGGGTATCCGGAATCGATAGCGAGATGATCCGGGACAAGCCGGTCATCGCGGAAGTGCTCCCAGATTTCATGGCGGTATGCGAAGGGTCCGTCCTGGTTGCGCACAACGCATCGTTCGATATGGGGTTCCTTCGGGCAGCGCTCCATGAAACGGGACTGCCCGAGGTGAACAATCGAGTTATCGACACGCAGCTTCTCGCCCAGCGAGCATTTCCCCGGCAGCGCAGCTATTCCCTCCAGGCGCTTATAGAAATGCTCGAAATACCGCCGAACAACGCCCATCGCGCGAAGGATGACGCATACATGTGCATGAAGCTTTTCCTCGCGTGCGCCGATCAATTGAGCTTCATGGGAGAAGTGACGCTCGAGGAAGTACTGACGTAGCCGTCAGCGCTTTCCAAGCAGCTTTAGCATGTATAGTTCAATATACCGCTTGAGCGCGTCTTTGCGACGGATCTTCGAGAACGCGTCCTTCTGCGCGAGCTCACCGGCCATTTTACGAATTCGTTCCGGTCCGGGAGGAGCGATACGGAACCCGGCGCGCATCCGTCGAAGAAAATCCCTCACAAGCGAGTTAACATCCTCGACGAGATTCTTTTTCGCCGTCGCATCGATCAGCGGGTTCCACTGCTCGATCAGGTCTTCCAGGGCTTCGGTCAGCGACTGTCCCTCCGGGACGAACTCGCGGGAAATCTCCCGCACCTTCTTTCGATACTCGTCGGCGTTTACCGTACCGCGAGACTGCCGTGACCCGTCGTCTGCATCCGAGGGCTCTCTAATGTTTTTATTCGCTGCGCGATTTCCGGAACCGGCGATTGCCTTTGCGGTAGTCTCGGTATCATCGGGACCCATAGCGCTCTGTGGTCTTGCCCGCACTTGTGTACCCGGCGCGTCGCCCACGTCATCCACGATAGTTCCAGGGCGACCGTTGCCGGAGAGTCGCCGAAACAGACGTGCGATCGCTCGAAAAATCGGCGTTGCGAGGTAAAAGGGAAGCATGAGCTCGGCATCCTTGCTAAGCCTCTTGCGGTCAAGTTCGAAGACTTCATCGAGAGGGCGGACCTGCCGGTCCGATTCTGATATCAGTATTTCCACCTCTTCGGTATCGGCTGCATCCGTGGACGTCTGCCGGGCGAGCAGCGAAATAATCTCGTATTTCAAAAGCCCCCAGAAGACGGGGTCCCTCGCGGCGACCTCACGGGCGATGTGTCGCCGAAACGCGTCGTCGCTTTTCATCGATTTCGTCGGTCGGTCCTGTCGCAGCGCCTCATAAAAGTGCTTCGTGTACGCGTTTCGAAGCGAATCCGCGAGTTCCGAGCGCCGTTTACGCATATACTCGAGCGCGTGGGCAGTCGTAAGGTAGTAATCGTGCCCGTCGCCACCGTGGACAAGCATTATTTCGGGAAGGTCTTGCGACTCGCGAGCTTCGAGACGATCCTGGATGAACCCGGCAATTCTCTCGCGGGATATACGTTTCGAAATAGGATTGCCCCTGTCGTCCTTCGTATCCGCGATGTCCGCGAACGAGAATGGCTCCCGTTTGCGGGCTATTGTCGCCGAGAGGAATTTTTCGGCCGCCTCGACTTC
>JBKGYS010000149.1:0-5718 GCA_046545955.1 Spirochaetales bacterium
GGCGGCGACCAGCAGGCTTCGGGCGGCGGCTTTCCCGATCAGGCCGGCGAGCTACCCGAGCGCGACGCCGAAACGCTCATCCGCGCGCTTCAGAACCGCGGCATAACCAACGTCTGTATAACCATGGGCGCCCACGGTGTTGCCTACGCCGAAGGCGACGGGCCGGTCGTACTCCGCGAGGCGCCTTCGGTTACCCCCGTCGATACCACCGCCGCCGGTGATGTTTTCAGCGGCGCGCTCGCCGTAGCGCTTACCGAAGGCAAGGGCGTGGACGCAGCCGTCGATTTCGCCCAGCGCGCCGCGGCAGTCTCGGTAACCCGGCACGGCGCCGGGCCATCGATTCCCACCCGCGAAGAAGTGGGGTGACGGAGATGGGGTGAAGCAGAACGGGTGGGCAACCGTGGTAGCCGAGCGCGCAGGCCGCGCCACATCGTCATTGCGGAGGCTGTGCTTGCAAATACGGGGCGTGGCGTCCCGCGCGAATACGGGGCGTGGCGTCCCGCGCGCGCCGGCCGCGACAGTGCTTCACCACCTCCGCGCTTCGGCTCGGTCCGCGCGGTAGCCGCCGCGCGCAGGCCGCCGGTGCTTCACCGACTTCGGCTCGGTCCGCGCGGTAGCCGCGCGCTCCGGGCAGGCGAGGCCTCAATGACGAGGCGGCACGCCTAAAACGCTACGCCGGCGACAAGGATTACGTTGCAGAAGGGGGTGTATTCTCCGGTTCGTACTACGGCCCTTGTCTGCGGGAGGAGCGATTTAAGCGTAGAATGCGGAATGCTTTCCACCGGAATACCGTGCTTGTCGAGAACCGCGATGAGCTGCGCCCGGGTTTCGGGGCTTTTCTCGGCGCTTTCTTCGTTTATAAGCGCCTTTTCGACGGTCATTTCTTCGAGCACGGTTTCGACGGTGCGCACGAACGGCGGTATGCCCTCGCGAAGCGCGAGATCAACGCGCTGCGGGCCTTCGGGTATGGGAAGTCCCGCGTCGCCGATGGCGAGCGTGTCGGTGTGCCCGAGGCGGGCGATGGTCGCCGATAGTGTCGAATTGATGAGTGTTGTCTTTTTCATAGCCAATTCCCCTTTTTGCGCTATCGCCTGGGCCGGTTCAGGTATCCGCCGGATTCTCCGTGCCCTGCAACTGCGCGCGCCGTTTGGTCCAGAGGTCCAGAACAACCGCAGCGATGAAGATGCTTCCGGTAATAACCTGCTGCATGTAGGAGGAAACCCCGGCGAGGTTCAATCCGTTGGAGAGCACGCCGATAATAAGCGCGCCGGCGACGGTACCGGAAATAGAGCCTTCCCCGCCGAAGAGCGAGGTGCCTCCGAGAATGACCGCTGCGATCGCCTGCAGCTCGAGCCCGGTTGCCGCCTGAGGCTGGGCGCTCCACAGCCGGGCGGTCAGCACAATGCCGCCGATAGCCGCCGCGGCGCCGCTAACGGCGTATACGGTGGTCTTGATCGTCTGCACGCGAATGCCGGCGAGCCGCGCGGTTTCCTCGTTTCCGCCGATGGCGTAGATATGCGCGCCGAACGGCGTGTACTTGAGAACGATGTGGGCGATCGCCGCCACGCCGAAAAACACGATCGCAGCGACAGGGATAGGCCCGACCCGCGACCCGAGGAAGGTGAAACTCGGGTCGAGACCGGAAATGGGCCGGCCCTGCGTATACAGCAGGGTCAGGCCGCGGGCGATTGCGAGCATGGCAAGCGTCTGCACGAACGGCTGGAGCTTTCCTTTGACGATTACGAGCCCGTTGAATGCTCCGAGCGCGGCTCCGGCGGCGATAGTAATCAGAACCGCGGCGGCCGGCGGTAACCCGTTCCGGGTCATTAACCCCGCGACAAGCGCGCCGGTCAGCGCGACAAGCGACCCGCCGGAGAGGTCGATGCCGCCCATGATTATCGCGAAGGTCACGCCGATCGCCACGAGTCCGAGGGTGGCCGACTGCTGTACAATGTTGAGCAGATTGGAAACGGTGAGAAAGCGCCCCGATACGAAGGAAAACAGTACCACAAGGCCGAACAGAATAAAGAATGTGCTGTAGCGGGTAAGCACCTGCTGATAGCGTTTCACTGAGCTCCTCCTGCTGCGTAGCGCATGATCGTACTCTGCTGTATATCCGGCTTATCGAGCTGCGCGGCCACGCGGCCTTCCCGCATTACCACCACCCTGTCGGATATGCCGACAATCTCGGGAAGCTCCGAGGAAATCATGATAATGCCGACGCCGCGCTCGGCGAGCGTACCGATGAGCTCGTGAATCTCCGCCTTCGCACCGACATCCACTCCGCGGGTCGGCTCATCGAGAATAAGCACGCTCGGCTCGAGCGCGAGGCAGCGTGCGATTAGTACCTTCTGCTGGTTGCCGCCGGAAAGGTTTCGAATAAGCTGCGACAGCGACGGCGTGCGAATACGAAGCTTGTCGCGGTAATCCGCCGACAGGCGCTCGAGCCGATTCTGCGCGATAATACCGCTTCGAAAGAGTCTCTCGAGCACACTGATGGCTATGTTGTCGCTTACCGCCATATCGAGGAGCAGCGCCTGGGACTTGCGGTCTTCGGGCAAATAGGCGAATCCATGGTGCATCATCGCCCGCACCGATCCGAGCTCGAGGGTTTCCCCACGAAGCGTTACACTGCCTCCGGCAACACGGTCCAAGCCCATAATCGCCCGCATTGTCTCCGACCGGCCGGCTCCGACGAGACCCGCGAAGCCGAGGATTTCCCCTTCATTCAAGGTAAAGGAGACATCCTCGAAGTCGCCTCCGGTGAGCCCGGAAACTTCGAGTAGCTGCGTTTCGCGTGGCGCCGCGTGCGCGGGAAACATCTCCCCGACCTGGCGCCCGACCATGTGCTCGACCACCTGCGCCTGAGTAATGTCGCTCGAGGCACAGCTGTGTACCGCTTCTCCGTCGCGAAGCACCGTAATGTAGTCGCTTACCCGAAATACTTCGGTAAGCCTGTGGGAAATGTAGATAACCGTTATGCCCTGTCGCTTGAGCTCGGCGATTACCTCGAAAAGAACCTCCGTCTCGCGTTCGGTCAGCGAGGAGGTGGGCTCGTCCATTATGATAATGCGCGTATTAACCGCGAGCGCTTTGGCTACCTCCACCATCTGCTGTTGCGCCACCGACAGGTTCGAGACAACCTCCGAGGGAGAAATATCGAGCTTGATCCGTCCGAGCAGCTCCGCGGTTCGACGGAAGAGCTCCCGGTAGTCTATGAACAGCCCGCCGAGCCGGCGCGGCTCGCGCCCGAGCAGAACGTTCTCGCCTACCGTGCGGTAGGGAATAACGGTGAGTTCCTGATGGATCATGCTGATGCCGAGACGCTGCGCGTGCGCCGGACCGGTGAACTCTGCCTGCTCGCCGTAAACCTCGATCGTACCTTCGTCCTTCGCAAGGCTTCCGGCGAGCAGTTTCATGAGCGTGGATTTTCCCGCACCGTTTTCACCGACGAGCGCATGAACGGTGCCGGCCTCCACTTCGAAGGTAACCGAGTCGAGTGCGTGAACGCCGGGAAACCGTTTGTGAATGTTTTCCATTCGAAGCGCATATTCCATGCGTGCTGCTCCTTAGCGCGGCAGGGCGGCGTCGCCGCCCTGCCGCCATCGACCTCAAAAATCCGGACTCAGGAATATCCTGGATTAGAAATCGTCGACGTTGTCGGGCGTTACGAGCTCCAGCTCCACAGGAATGCTCGACTCGATCTCACCGGTGTCGAGATATTCGACCGCCGCTTCCACACCGAGCCTTCCGATCATGGCCGGCTGCTGCGCGATGGTGGCGTCGAGATTACCATCCTCGATCGCCGAAATCGCGTCGTCGATCGCGTCGAATCCGACGAATACCATATCATCGAGAACGCCCGCGGAATCGGCCGCTTCGATCGCTCCGAGAATCATTTCGTCGTTGTGCGCGAACACGCCGTCGATATCATCTGTCGCCTGGAGAACGTTCTGAAAAACATCGAGTCCTTCGCTGCGGTCGAAGTTTGCCGTCTGCTGAGCGACCACTTCGATCGAGTCGTTCTCGCCGACCACGTTGTTGAACCCCTCACCGCGTTCGCGAGCGGCGCTCGCTCCCGGAATGCCCTCGAGCTCGACAACGCGTCCTTCCCCACCGATGAGCTCGATAAGGTGTTCAGCGGCCATTTCGCCCCCGGCGACGTTGTCGCTGGCGATATGCGAAATAACCTCACCGCCCTCGGCGCTGCGGTCGAGCGTGATTACCGGAATATCCTGCGAGTTCGCCTGCTGAATGCTCGGTACGATCGCCTCGGCATCCGTCGGGTTTACGAGCAGAACGTCCACCTGCTGCTGGATGAGATCCTGCATATTGTCCGCTTCCCGCGAGGAGTCGTCCTCCGAGTCGACAACTGTGAGCTCGACACCCAGCTCTTCGGCGGCCTCTTCGGCGCCGTCGGCCAGATCCACGAAAAACGGGTTGGCAAGCGTGGAAACCGCAAGCCCTATACGGACTTCCTCCCCGTCCTCCTCCGACTGACCCGCAGCAAACAGCATGCCGCCACCGAGGGTCATAAGAATCGCTAACGTGATAACTATTGCACGTCGCATAACATACCTCCTATCGTTCGGTATAAAACTCTTACAGCCGCATACACGGTTGTATCGCTCCGTATTTGTACTGCGCCGCTAGGTCCCCTCGCCCGCCGTCAGATTGTGGACGAGCAGCGCAAGAATAATAATCGCACCCTGAAACACCTGCGCGTAGAACGAAGGAATATTCAGAATGTTAATGGCGTTCGAAATAAGCGCGAGCAGAATCGCACCGAGAAGCGTGCCGAACAGGCTTCCCTTTCCGCCCGAAAGCGCGGTGCCACCGACAACGACCGCCGCGATCGCGTTGAGCTCGAACACCATACCCATCGACGGCTGCGCCGAATTGAGCCGCCCAACCATAACCATTCCCGCGAGCGCCGCGAGCATTCCCGAAATGACGTACACCGAAACGGTCGTCGTGTGCACCGGAATACCGGCGTGGCGCGAGGCGTCCGCGTTGTTGCCGATCGCGAGAATGTAGCGGCCGAAGTTCGTCCGTTTAAGGATGAAAAGCCCGAGCCCGTATACCACCGCCACGAGAATGACGGGAACCGGTATACCGAGAAACTGCCCTGCCCCGATCATGCGGAATGACATCGGCATCCCCGTAATCGGTCGACCCGCCGCGTAGCTCAACGCCAGCCCGCGGGCGAGCGTCATCATCCCGAGCGTCGCGATAAACGGGGGTATTTTGGTTTTCGTGATAAGCAAGCCGTTTGCCAGACCGGCCAACGCCCCGACGCCGAGGCCACCGGCAATCGCGAGCGGAACCGCCAATCCACCGGCGAGAAGATCGGCGGTGACGACCGCGGTCAGCGCGAGAAGCGAACCCACCGATAGGTCGATACCCGCGGTAAGTATGACAAGCGTCATCCCCGCCGCGAGCAGCGCGTTCACCGAGGCCTGCAGCAGGAGATTGAGCAGATTCTGCGTGCGAAGGAATGTCGGCGACAGAAACGAAAGCACTGCCATAAGCGCGACGAGCACAATCAGAAGTCCGAGACGGCGCATTACTTGAGCAACCTGTAGCTTCATTACGAATAGCCTCTCGTGATGTTATCTGCGGCGTGGGGTGCGCCGCGCCGCGGCGGAGTCTCACCCGACGCGGATTCAGCACCCCCGGCGCGCGCGGTGTCGCGCCGCGGCGGCCCCCCGCCCCGAG
>JBKGYS010000150.1:0-5623 GCA_046545955.1 Spirochaetales bacterium
TGCCCACCGGCAGCGCTCTTGCCCACCGCCAGCGCTCGTGCCCACCGGCAGCGCTCTTGCCCACCGGCAGCGCTCTTGCCCACCGCCAGCGCTCGTGCCACAGTGGTCGGCAATGCTCGCCCTGCTTGTTACCGTGCTCGCGTTCGTGGTGCTTGTCGCCGGTCTTATCCTTGTGCAGCTGCACACGCTGCGTGTTCCGCCGATGCCCTCCAACCCCCGGATGCGAGCGGCTATCCTTACGCTTCTCACGCGGTTCCTCGACGGAATTCCGCCGCGCGCGCCTGGCCCCGCCGCCGAGGGGGCCGATCCGTCCGGCTCCCGGCGGCGGCCCTCGTGTCGGGTCTACGAGCTCGGCTCCGGTTGGGGCGGGCTGAGCGTGCGAATCGCGCGCGAGTATCCGGATATCCCCGTGGTCGGCGTGGAACGCTCGGTTGTGCCGTATCTCTTCTCGCGCATTATGCTCGCCGTTTTCAGGCAGCCGAACCTCTCCTTTCGTCGCCTCGACGTGCACGCGGCGCCGTTCGAGAGCCCGCCCGACCGACGAAACGAGCAAACCCCGGTCGTGCTCATCGCCTATCTCTCGCGCGAGCACATGGACGCGCTCGCAGCGGCGCTTCCGGCGCGACGCCGTATAACCGTCATAAGCGCGGCGTTCGCGCTTCCCGGGCGACAGCCGGACGAGGAAATACGGGTACAGGATCTGTATCGCACGCCGGTATACCGCTATGACCTGTGATTCTCGAGGGGAGGCAGCGAGTGCTCCATTAGCTGGACTCTGTCGGAGGCAAGCTCGATAAGCTGCCACACGGCAGCGGCATCGGCGTCGAGGGTGGGCGACAGCGTCCACGGCAGCCACGTGTACTGCCAGCCGAGCGCGCCGAGCCCGTGATAGGCTACGCGGTCGCGCACTATGTGTACCCCGCGATGGAGGTGCCCGTGCAGCACCGCGCGTACACGGTCGGCCCTGCTTCGAAGCACCGCGTGAAGCGCGTCTGCGCCGGAGGTCACCATGTTCTCGTCGAGCCACGGAGAACCGAGGGGAAACGGCGCGTGATGCATGCACACGAGCGCGGGCGTAGCCAGTCGGTCGAGCATGCCGGCGAGCCAGTCGAGCTGCCCGTCGGTTATACGCCCGAGCGGGTTTCGCTGCTCGGGGTGCCAGGTGTCGAGCCCGACGATCGGGAACCCATCAACCTCGTGCACAAAATCAATACTGAACTGTTTGTCCGCGTGGGATACAGACGGCATCCCGAGGCTCGATGCGAGCGCTTCGGGGCTGTCGTGATTACCGTTGAGCACCAGGTAGGGAACGCCGAGGGCTGAAACGCGTGCGTTGAACCTCTCGTAGGCTTCCACCTCGCCGTTCTCGGCAAGATCACCGGTGTGGAGAAGCAGGTCTGGTTTCTCGGGCATATTGGCTACGAGCTCGATCAGCCGGTCGAGGAGCTTCCAGACGGGCACGTCGTGCAGGCCGGGAGCTTCCTTGCCGGGCAGGTGAGTGTCTGTGATGTGCAGAATGCGGGGCATGGCCTATCTATGACCGGGGAGGCGGAGCTACGTCAAGGTGGTATCGGCGGCGGCCACCGCTGCACGAACAGTAAGCACGAATAGCTCCAAAAAAAAAGGCGCGACAGTGCGCCGCGCCTTCCCAAAGGTTACTTAACAGATGTGTTTTCAGGTTGGGGTTTAGAACTGACCCTGACCTTGTCCACCCATATCGATATCGCGCTCTTCCATGATCTCCTGGGTCATTTCGTTAAGCTCCTGCGCGAGTTCCTGGTCCTGCGGAATTCCCTGCGCGAGCTCGTTGAAACGATCGACTTCCATGCCGCCATCTTCGACGGTATCTTCCATCTCTGAGACCGATTCGGATTCCACCGACTCAACCTCTTCGAGCACTCGGTCGTATTCCTCCTGCTCCTCCTCGCTGGTATCGATTTCGGCTTCACCGTCTTCGCCGTCTTCGCCTTCACCGCCCATGTTGGGGGCCATTTCCTGCTGATAGATTTCCTGGAAACGCTGCATGTCGAGGTCGGAGTCCTCAATTATACCCTGAACTTCCGACTGAGCGTCCTGCTGTTCGACCTGAACGTCGACGAGTACCTCGGCGAATGTTTCAAGTTCATCATCGTCCACGTCTACCTCAGGGGCTTGCTGCTGCTGCGGCATCTGCTGTTGGGCAAATGCAGGCGCGCCAAGAAGCGCGATTACTGCGACTGCTGTCAGACTCTTGCGTATGTTGCTCATCATGTTTCTCCTCCAGAATTATCTGGCATCTTTGTTGCCCTAAACAATGATGCGACCGTATTAATTTCGAAGGAAGCAAATGCAAAGATTGTGTCAAATCGTGGATTATGTCGATGTTTTGTGCGGATGCACGCGCTTGCGCTTCCCGAATGCGGATGTGAGCGTGTATCATTCGGGCCTCGAATGAGACCGATTGAATCCCCTCCCGACCTCCCGAGACAACCGAGTCACGCGCTCGACGCTCGAAACGACCCCGTCTCGAAACATGCCACGGACGTCGTAGTAGTCGGTGGCGGACCCGCCGGGATGATGGCCGCCGGCAGGGCGGCCGAGTGCGGTTGTCGCGTGCTGCTTCTCGAGAAGAACACGCGGGTCGGCGAAAAGCTACTGATAACCGGGGGCGGGCGCTGCAATGTGACCAACGCCACCGCCGACCGCCACGCGCTGACGTCGCGCTACGGAGCGCGTGGGAAACATCTTCACAGCATATTTGCCCGCTTTCCACCCGAGGAAATGCGCGAGTTTCTGCGCCGTTTCGGGGTCGAAACAAAAGTCGAACCTGAAAACCGGGTGTTTCCAACCACCGACGACGCTTCGAGCGTACGCGATGCGCTCGTGCGCTATATGCGTGAGGGCGGGGTGACGGTTCGCAGCGAAACCGCCCTCAGTCGGATTCTAAGCGATGCGTCAGGAATCCGGGGAGTCGAGACCAACCGCGGTGAAGTTATTGTGGCCCGCCACTATATACTCGCCGTGGGAGGCGCCTCGCGCCCCGAGACCGGCTCGACCGGCGAGGGGTTTGCGTGGCTGCGCGAGCTCGGGCTGCCCGTTCGCGAGAACGACTCGGCGCTGGTACCGCTCATTGTCCCGGATGACTGGGTGCGTTCGCTTCAGGGGCTTTCGTTGGACGACGCGGGGCTGCATGTTGAGCTGCTTGGAGTCGATGCGCGTCAGCGCGTCGCTGTGTCCGCCGACGAGCATGGAGGCAGTGCGGGTCTCGGCGACGATGGGGCGGATACGCCGACGGTCCGGGACCGCTCCTTGTGGGGCAACGCGCGGCGAACGATGAGCCGGCGGGGGAAGCTTCTGTTCACGCATTTCGGGCTCAGCGGTCCGCTCGCGCTTAACGCGGCCGAGGAAATACAGTCGCGGTCGCAGGACGGCGCAATCCGGCTCATCATCGACCTGTTACCCGGAACCGATGAGGGGCGAATCGATGCGGCGCTTCGCCGCGCAGCCGAAACGCAGGGCAAGCGCAGCATCGGCCGTGTCCTCGAAGACCACGTTCCCAAACGACTTACCCGCGCGCTCTGCGAGCTGGCCGGCGTAGATCCGGCAACGCGGGCGGCGACGCTTTCGAAGAAACAGCGTCGCAGCCTCGTCGAGCGGGCGAAAGCGATGCCCTGCCGTTTCGACGGGCTTATGGGCGCGGATAAGGCTGTCGTCTCGAGCGGCGGGCTCGATCCGGCGGCGGTCGATTTCCGCACCATGCGGGTGCACCGGTACCCGGAGCTTTCGGTGCTCGGAGATATGCTCGATTTCAACCGCCGAAGCGGAGGCTACAGCCTTCAGATCTGTTGGGCCTCGGGATGGGTTGCCGGTGCGTCGTGCGCTGATTCTTTGTGAGCGCCCGCCCGCGCTATCGCACCGAGTGATAGGTTTGTTCGTTCCCGCGCGAGTACACGAGCTGCCACAGTTGCGTGTTGCGTGCCCGGAACGAAGCGGCCGACGAGAGCAGGAAGAATACCCACATACGGCGGAACCGCTCGTCGTATCGCTCGGCAAGCTCGGGCCATGCCGCGGTGAAGTTTTCGTGCCAGGCGCGAAGCGTCTTCGTGTAATCCGGGCCGAAATTGTGCATATCCTCGAGAACGAAATGCTCGCGCGCGGCCGGATCTATCTGGCAAAGCGCCGGCAATTTGGAATTGGGAAAGATATAGCGGGCAATCCAGCGGTCGCGGCTTCGAATCGGCGCGTTGTTTCCGATCGTGTGCACAAGATGGAGCCCCCCGTGCACCAGCCGCTCGTTGACCACCCGCATGTAAGCGGGATAGTTCTTGTATCCGACGTGCTCGAACATGCCGATCGAAAGAACCCGGTCGAAGGTTCCTTCGATCTCCCGGTAGTCGCGCAGATGAATGTCGATCGGAAGATCGCGCACCGATTCACGGGCAAAGTTCGCCTGCTGTTCGGATACGGTGACGCCTACACCCTTTATGCCGTAGTGCTCGGCGGCGTATTTGAGAAATCCGCCCCAGCCGCACCCTATGTCGAGCACACGCATACCAGGGGCAAGCCCGAGCTTGCGGCAGATAAGGTCGAGCTTGGCCTCCTGCGCCTGGTCCAGATTTGAAGCGGTTCGCCAGTACCCGCAGGAGTAGATCATGCGGCTGTCGAGCATGCGCGCGTACAGTTCGTTCCCGATGTCGTAGTGATGCTTCCCGACCTCCCAGGCGCGGCGACCGACGCCGCGGTTCGGGATGACCTGTGAGAGGTAAAATGCCGCCAGCCGTACGGCGAGAAGCGGCTGGCGGGCGATCCTGCGCTCGCCGCCGGATTGGAGAATTTTTACGATCGTGGTTTCAAGATCGTCGCTGTCCCACTCGCCGTCCATGTAGCTTTCACCGAAGCCAAGCGAGCCGCCGCGAAGCACCCGCTCGTACATGCCGGGATTGTGAACACGAATATCCGAGGGTCTTGATCCGTCGATTTCGATATCGGCGGTAGACATAAGCCGTCTAACGATGCGTTCGGCTCCCATAATTTCCCCTGCGTACCACGTAAACAGGACTTCGGCAGTCTGTAAAGGGTTACCGGCCGCACCAGTGTTCCGTTCGTAACGACCTTCCCGCGCGACGGTGGCTGCGAGACTGTTGATTCCCCGGGCAGGCGGTGACTACGTTCGTGATACACCAATAGGCATCCGAGTTTACCAGGTATGATCGAGGAGGATTTATGGATACGCAAACCTATTCCGTGAGACTTAACCGCACCGATGAAGGCGACCGCACCGTCGCCGAGGTGAGGGATTTTTCGCTGACGCTCGGAGCGAAGGCGGGCGACTTGTCGAAGGGATTTAATCCCGCCGAGACGCTTCTCTCGTCGGCGGGAGCGTGCATAACTACGTCGCTCGGGCTGGTCGCGGAAAACAGCAAGGTGGAGATAGACAGTATCGCGGTAACGGTGACCGGTACGCGGCAGTCGGACCCGCCGCGGGTCATCGCCGCCGACCTAGAGCTCGAAATTGTCTCCCCGGCGACCGACGAGAAGCTCGAGCGCGTCCTTCGCATCGCCGAGAAGTCGAGCACCATTGTGTCTACCCTCAAAGAGGCCATGGAAATTACGGTGACCTGGAGGAGGGCCGAGAGCGGGTGAG
>JBKGYS010000151.1:0-5566 GCA_046545955.1 Spirochaetales bacterium
CTCTCGGTGAGGGGGCTCGACCCCGATGAGCCGGGCTCGGGAACCGACGCGGAATACCTCCAGGGAACTCGCCCCGAGGGTCTTGAGTCGCTTATTCCGCTCGAGACAAGCACGACGCAGCTTTTGAGAGTTTCTCGTGCGCAGAACTCACCGGGCACGCTCAATGCGTTAGATCTTTTCGAGGTCTACGATGATGCGACGATTAGCGGGTTTGTTCGTGAGTCTGTCGAACAGGAGCTCATGCGTCGCCTGCTCGCGCCCTTTACGGTGTTCTTCGCTGTTGTTTTCGCCGCTTGCGCGGCGTATCGTGGACGTAGCCGCTACGCTGAGCGCCCGCCGGTGCTTTCGTTGATGCTCTTGCCGGTGCTTGCGCTGGCGGCGGTTGCAGGGGTTTTGGTGCTTTTCTATCTTCAGGATGTAATAGCCGGTCTGGCGCTTATTGCTTTTTCGTTCGTCGGCGCGCTGACGGTCCTGCTTGTGCTGCAGGCGGTATTTCTGTTTGTTTCTCTCGCGGTTGCGGTGCGGATATTCAAATGATTGGTCTGCCTCGATCCTGGATAGCAACCACTGCCGGGGTTCTGCTCGGTATCTCTCTCGGGATCCCGGGCGTTATCCTCGGAGTGCTTACCGGCCGCTTGCTCGATTCGGTGCTTGCCGACATCCGCGCGAGAATCGTTATTTCGTCGCTACTCACCGGAAAGCCCGCTCCGAGTTCTCCCGGTTCCTGGCGCGCGTGTTTCAGACATCCGCTCCGGGCGGCCTACACCCGGGATGCGCGCGCAATGGGCTTTGGAAGCGGCTTCGAGGAATACGTGGTGCTTATATCGCTTGCGGTCGAGTTTCACAAGGGGGCGTCGATAGGAGTCGAACCTCCAGCTCGACTATGTGATCAGATCGCCGGCTACCTGCGGGCAAGATCCGAAGCCCATGCGCGAAGCGCTCATCGTCTGTGCATGCTCGTCTATCGAGCTTCACGCGGCGTTCCGCCGTCGGAACGATTGCGTCTTCTGGCAGGGTACGCCGGCGACAAAGCCTGCGAAAACCATATTGATTTTCTTCGTTCGTTGCTCCCCGATTACCCCGATGGGTACCGGATTCTCGGCGTTGCAACCGCCGGCGACCCGGTAATCGAAGCCGCACCGGCAGCGGGCGTGCCGATTTCCCCGCGTCTTGTCTGGGACGATAACGCTTCGCGCCGCCTGGGCCTTGACGACTTCGCCAGCGAAGCGGAGGTTCGTGCTGCATTCAGGGCGAAAGCGAGATCCCTCCATCCGGATGTGCAGGGGCATACCGCTGATTTCATTGCTCTTCGCGAGGCGTACGAGACTCTGCTCAGTCGTTTTGGCGTTCGATTCGAAGACCAAGTCCCTGAAGACGACCGCAAAGATCCTCGTAGCCACGCTCGATCTGATACACATTGCTGATCACGCTCGTGCCTTCCGCCGACAGGGCGGCGATGAGCATTGCCATTCCCGCCCGAACATCCGGTGATACGAGCTCCGAGCCTCGCAACCGCGATGGGCCGCTGACAACGGCGCGATGCGGGTCACACAGGATAATGCGCGCTCCCATTTCGATCAGCCGGTCGACGAAGTACATCCGCGATTCATACATCTTCTCGTGCATAAGCGTAGTGCCCACCGCCTGCGTGGCGACCACGATCATTATACTGATCAAGTCGGCAGGGAATCCGGGCCATGGCGAGTCGTCTATACGCGGGATCATACCCCCGATATCCGGTACTACCGTGAGAGACTGTCCACTCGCGATGTGAATGCTCTCTCCGTCCCGCTCCCAGTGAATTCCGAGCTTGTTAAAAGCGAGCCGAATCATTTTCAGATGGTCCGGCTGCGCGTCATCGATGATGAGATCCCCGCGCGTGATCGCGGCGAGGCCGATAAGCGAGCCGATTTCCATATAGTCCGAACCAATGCGAAAGTCTGTTCCATGAAGCTTGGAAACGCCGTCGATCGTCAGAATGTTGCTTCCGATTCCTGAGATCGATGCGCCCATCGACTCCAGCATGCGGCACAGGTCCTGCACATGCGGCTCGCTCGCTGCGTTCTCAATGACGGTTCGCCCTTCGGACAGTACCGCGGCCATAATGGCGTTCTCAGTCGCAGTAACCGACGCCTCGTCAAGAAACAGGGTATCCCCGACGAGTTTGTTCGCGCGCAGGTAGAACACACCGTCAGCCTCGAGGTGCGCCCCGAGACCACGGAGAGCGAGAAAATGAGTATCAAGTCTTCGACGTCCTATTACGTCTCCACCCGGCGGAGGCAGGGTTATCCGGCCGGTCCTTGCAAGCATGGGTCCGGCGAGAAGGATGCTTGCTCGTATTCGTGCGGCCTGCTGCGCGGGGATGCTGGAAGTCGTGATATTCGACGCATGAACGCGGTAGACACCGTGTTGCTCACGCTGCACTTCGACGCCTATCGATTCGAGAACCTCGAATATGACTTTGACATCCTGGATCTCCGGAATGTTTCGCAGGATGACAGGTTCATCGCTCAAGATCGTTGCGGCGATGCACGGAAGCGCGGCGTTCTTATTGCCGCTTGCTCGAATGCGCCCTTTCGCGGGGAATCCGCCTTCTATCCGAAACTGGTTCATTGGCCGATATCGTACCGGCGTGTGCGGGCGAGGTAAAGCTTATGAACACGTTCGGCTACAACATTGCGTACACGGTATATGCCTGCTGACGAGAGAAGGTATTCTGCGGTATACAAGTGGGGCGATGTACGTAATGAAGTTTGGCGGAAGCTCGGTTGCCGATGCCGGGCGCATAGAAAAGGTCGCATCGATTGTCGCGGCTACAGTCGAAACGTCCCGGTCGGGCTCGCACGAGTCCGTCGGTGAACCATCCAAGGCGCTATCGCGCGACGCAGCTCCGGTTGTAGTCCTCTCCGCGTTGAAAGGTGCCACCGACTCGCTGATTCTCGCCTCCCGTGAGGCGACTGACGGGGATCCGGCGTACAGCGGGCGGATAGATGAGCTCGAGCAACGCCATCGCGAGGTAGCGACTACGCTTATCGGGCAACCGGCAGCCGTCCTCGAAAGGCTTGATATACGCTTCGAAGAGCTTCGAGGCATTCTCCACGGCGTAGAGCTCGTGCGTGAATGCACCTGGAGAACCGCCGACCTCATTATGAGTTTCGGGGAACTTCTCAGTTGCGAGCTGTTCACGGCGGTTCTTCGGGCGCGCGGCGTCCAGGCTACAATGACCGATCCGCGTGGTATAGTTGTTACCGACGGATGCCACGGAAGCGCACGAGTGAACAGGCCGGTAACCTATGAGCGCATGCGCGAACATTGGCAGCATCGCGACGGGGTCTTTGTAGTTCCCGGCTTTATCGCGGCTACCGAATCCGGAGTGACGACGACCCTGGGTCGCAACGGAAGCGACTATACAGCAAGCCTCATCGGCGCCGGTCTCGGAGCTGAACGAGTTGAAATCTGGACTGACGTCGACGGCGTGTTGAGTGCCGATCCAGCGTCTGTCCCGGATGCGTTCGTGATCGAACGTATGAGCTTCGAGGAGGCCGCCGAACTGTCGTATTTCGGGGCAGAAGTGCTCCACCCGTCGAGTATGCTTCCGGTCATCGAACTCGATATCCCGGTCATTATTCGGAACACGCTCAACCCCGATGCTGCGGGAACCCGCATAAGCAACGAACCCTCCGGTTCGGAAATGGTAACCGGAGTTGCAAGCGTGAAGCAGGTGTCCATACTCAACGTAGAAGGCGCGGGAATGGTCGGTATGCTAGGTGTAGCAGCCCGAATTCTTTCAGCGATCGCGCGTGCAGGTGTCAACGTGCTCATGATATCGCAAGCGAGCAGCGAGCATACGATCTGTCTGGTGTTTCGAAGCCAGGACGTCGCGGCGGCGACTGCCGAACTGGAGCGGGAACTCGCCCCCGAACTCGCATCCCGCGAAATTGAACCGCTCGACGTTCAGGAAGATATGGAGATCGTAGCGGTAATCGGGGAGGGGATGAGAGGGCGATCCGGGGTTTCGGGACGGCTGTTCAATTCGCTCGGTCGGGCGGGAATCAGCGTTCACGCGATTGCACAGGGTTCGTCCGAACGCAACATCAGCTTTGTCATAGCCGGCGAGGATCGGGAGCTTACCCTCCAGACCGTCCATCGTGCCTTTTTTGGGGCCTCGGGAGCATGACTATGCCTCTGACCCACGACGCGAGACGGGAGCAGCCGGATATGGCATTGAAAGTGCGAAGCACGCGAGGGTACGAAGCCGACAACGTTTTTGAGGCCTTTTTTCGAGGCGCCGCGCCCGATGGCGGACTCTACTTGCTCGAGGGAATGCCTTCCGTCGGCGACCTCCTCGATTTCAGCGATCGCGCGGTTCCGCCGTTCGACGAGTTTGCAGGAAGTGTGCTCGACCGTTTGCTCGGCGAGCAGCCGCCCGAAGGGGGATGGCACGAACTCGCAGCTCGTGCCTTTCCGTTCGCTCCGGCACTGCGGCCGGTGGGAAACCACACAATTCTCGAACTCTTTCACGGCCCTACGTGTGCCTTCAAGGATTACGGCGCGCGCTTTCTGGCCCAGGTATTACAATCCGAACTGTCCCGGCGGGGCGGCGGGCGGCTCACGATTCTTACCGCTACCAGCGGTGATACCGGTGGGGCCGTAGGCGCCGCGTTCGATGGGCTTGAAGGTATCGACGTCGTAATTCTTTATCCCTCCGGCAGAATCTCGAAGCTCCAGGAAAAACAGCTCACGACGCTTGGAGACAATGTCAGCGCGGTCGAAGTTGCCGGTTCCTTCGACGATTGCCAGCGAATGGTGAAGGACGTGTTCGCAGATGCTACGTTTTGCCGGGATCGAAGCATAACAAGCGCGAACAGTATCAATCTGGGACGGCTCGTGCCGCAAAGCCTGTACTACATGTGGGCCGCCGCGCAGCTTTCGACCATCGGTGAAATTCCCTTGTTCTGCGTCCCCAGTGGTAACTTCGGAAATCTGACCGCCGGGGTCCTGGCGTTTTGGGTTGGAATGCCCGCTCGAGGCTTTATCGCTGCGACAAATGCGAACGATATTGTCCCGAAGTATCTTTATTCGGGCACATACGAACCGAGAGAGAGCATCGCCACGATATCGAACGCTATGGACGTCGGTCGCCCGAGCAACTTTGAGCGACTGCAGACGATGTTCGACGGCGACCATAGACGAATGGCCGCGCTCATACACGGGCAGTCGATCGATGAGACGGTGACCCGGGAGACAATGCGTCGTTACTTCGAGGAATACGGAGTGCAGGTATGTCCGCATACCGCGGTGGGTCTGGCGGCCGCCGATCGCTACGGGGTAGGCTCACCCGAGTCAGGCTTGAGAAGCGTTGTGCTCGCAACCGCCCACCCCGGAAAGTTTGCCGATATCGTCAAGGATGCTACCGGGCGATATCCGCTAATGCCCGAGCGCTTAGAGCGGGCACTCGAGGCTCCGGGAACATCGATCTCAATGCCCGCCGAAAGCGCAGCCCTTCGGGAGTGGCTCGCCCGCTGAGGGGGAATGGCTCGCCCGCTGAGGGGGAATGGCTCGACCG
>JBKGYS010000152.1:0-5555 GCA_046545955.1 Spirochaetales bacterium
CATCGAGACGCTCGTGGAGCTCGGTGCCGATGTGCGCTGGTCGAGCTGCAATATCTTCTCCACGCAGGACCACGCGGCGGCCGCCGTAGTCGTAGGGCGCCCGGAGACCGGAGGAACACCGGACGCACCGGCCGGAGTTCCCGTGTTTGCGTGGAAAGGGGAGAGTCTCGAAGACTACTGGTGGGCGACGAAGCAGGCGCTCACATGGCCGGACGGGAACGGCCCTCACATGATCGTTGACGATGGCGGCGACGCTACGCTGCTGGTGCACCGCGGATATTCGGCCGAGAGAAACGCAGCAATTCTCGATGAACCAACCGACAATAAGGAATTGCAGTGCGTTAACGAGGTGTTGCGAGAGAGCCTGCAGACAGATGACAGCTTCTTTACCCGAATCACCGCCGGTCTGCGCGGCGCATCCGAAGAGACGACCACCGGCGTCCACCGTCTCTATCATATGCAGGAGTCAGGTGAGCTGCTGTTCCCGGCGATCAACGTGAATGACAGCGTTACAAAGAGCAAATTCGACAATGTCTACGGCTGCCGAGAAAGCCTTATAGACGGCATAAAGCGAGCGACCGACGTCATGATTGCCGGCAAGACAGCCATGGTCTGTGGCTTCGGCGACGTGGGGAAAGGCTCGGCGGAGGCGCTCGAATCTCTCAAGGCGCGTGTTCTTATCAGCGAGATTGATCCGATTTGTGCGCTTCAGGCTTCGATGGCCGGTTACACCGTCACGACGGTCGAAGACGCGCTTGCGCAGGCGGACATCTACGTTACCGCAACGGGCAACCGCGATATTATCACCGCTGAACACATGTCCCGCATGAAGGATCAGGCCATTGTTTGTAACATTGGACACTTCGACAATGAGATTCAAGTCGAGAAGCTCAACAATTTTCCCGGCGTTATCCGTGAGACAATAAAGCCGCAGGTTGACAAGTATACCTTTCCCGACGGGCACAGCATTTTCCTGCTTGCCGAGGGTCGGCTCGTGAATCTGGGGTGCGCGACCGGTCACCCGAGTTTCGTGATGTCTAACTCGTTTACCAACCAGACGCTCGCCCAGATAGAGCTATGGCAAAACGATCACGAGATCGGCGTCTATACCTTACCACAGCACCTAGATGAAGAAGTTGCCCGTCTTCACCTCGAGCACGTCGGAGCGAAACTGACGGAGTTAAACGACGAACAGGCCGAGTACATCGGCGTTTCAAAGAACGGGCCGTTTAAATCCGCGTCGTACCGCTATTGACGGTCCATGCATATACGGGACGTCTACGGACAAGAGCGGACTGCATTCAGCTTTGAGTTCTTTCCGCCGAAAAACCGCAAGGCGAGCGAACGGCTCAGGGAAACGATCTCCGACCTCGAACAGCTCGGCCCGGATGCCGTCAGCGTGACGTACGGGGCGGGAGGCTCGACGCGTGAGCTCACGCATGAGCTTGTTCTGCACCTTCTCAAAACTACATCGCTCACCGTTGTCTGCCATCTTACCACCGTAGGTACAACGAGGGAGGAGACTGCGCGTATTCTTGATACCTACGTTGAGAGCGGTGTTGAGAACATTATGGCACTGCGCGGAGATCCGCCCGGCGGTAGTCCGCTATCTTTCGAGCCGACGCCCGGAGGTTTTCGCTATGCAGCCGAACTGGTGGAGTTCATAAAGACAAGGCATCCACAGCTCGGTATAGGAGTTGCTGGGTTTCCCGAAGGCCACCCTGCCACACCGAACCGTCTGCAGGAGATCGCGTACCTTAAGGCCAAGGTCGATTCGGGCGCAGATTACGTGTGTACTCAGTTATTCTTCGACAATCGCGACTTCTACGACTGGCGCGAGCGTTGCCGATACGCTGGAATCCAGGTTCCGCTGGTTGCCGGTATTATGCCGGTAACGTCACGACAGGGACTCGAGAAAATGGCGAAACTCGCTGCCGGAAGTCGTTTTCCCGCTCCTCTCCTCAAAGCTATCGATAGAGCCGAAAACGACGATTACGTTGAAAACGTCGGAGTCCACTGGGCGACACAACAGGTGCGCGATCTTGTCGATAACGGAACCGACGGCGTACACTTCTACACGTTGAATAAGTCCCGCGCTACAAGACGTATTTACGAGTCGCTCGGAGTGACAAGCGGCAAATCGCTTAAACGAACAGTACGATAGCAAGAGAGGATCAGCCAATGCGAAGCGATCTGCACGCCTCGGATATTCGCCACGGATAACGGCGAAGCCCTTGGTACAAACTACCTGTCTCTACTTTGAAGCATCCTCGCGCTTTTGCGAAACGCGCGAGAGCAAGTCCTCGAGCGTATCCTCCGAGACCTGGCCGCCGGTAAGCTGTGGCACTTTCTTCAGGGGTATGTTAAGAAACATCTCCCTCTCGGCTTTTCGCCCGCCCGAAAGTGAATCGATTAACGCCACGCCGATCGCGTCATCAAACGCCTTACGACCCGCTTCATCCGAAACCCAATCCCGTATCGGGCTCCACTCGGTCAATGGGAGGTCGGGAGTTGATTCCGCGTCGATATGGATAGCCGATGTCCGGCGGATATCGGCGCTCGTAGACCCAATCTGGAGCGTGTATTCTCCAGATTCGACAATCCACCGCGAGAACGCTGGATCGTAATAGGCAAAGTCCTCGCGGGTCACGCTAAACTCGGCAATTCCGGATTCGGAGGCTGCCAGCTTCACCTTCGTGAAGCCGCGCAAGGCCCGCACCGGCCTCCGAAGACGCGAGGTGGGCGGAGCAATGTAGAGCTGCACCACTTCGGCCCCCGCTCGCTCGCCGATGTTTGTAATCGGGACACGAACCGTAAGAGTATCGCTTTCGTGCATTCTGCCCGGGCCACCGTCGGCGGAAGAGCGTTTTCTGACAGTAAGCTCCGGCTGTCCATACTCGAATTGTGTATAGGAAATACCGTGCCCGAACGGATAACGGGGGGCGACACCGGTTTCGTCGTGAAAGCGATACCCGACGAAAAGCCCCTCTCCATAGCGAACCGCGCCATTCTCGCCAGGATAATTGAGATGAACGGCGGTGTGTTCGATCGATTTCGGCAAGGTTTCAGTCAGTCGCCCGGAGGGGTTCACCGTGCCGGTCACAACATCTACGAGAGCACCTCCGGACGCCTGTCCGGCAAGGCCTGTCATCACCACCGCAGGGGCAGAGTCGATCCACTTTTCAACCGATACTACAGATCCGGCGACAATCGCTACTGCAGTATTCGGCTGGCTATTACATACCGCCTGTATGAGCTCGGCCTGCCCTTCGGGGAGACTGAGCGACTCCCGGTCGAAACCTTCGCTCTCGACCGCATCGGGTAGTCCCACGACAAGCAACGCTGCATCGGCCGATCCCGCCGCGCGCGTTGCCCCGTCGATATGCCATGCATCCGCCGCGCCGTCTTCGTCGTACCCTGGCGCGAACTCTACGAACGTGAATATTGTGCCTGCCCCCGATCGAGCCCCATGGTCACCGGAAACTCCAAGCACCGAGCAAACGCTTTCCAGCCGCGCAGCATTGACCTTCGAGCTCCCTCCACCCTGAAACCGCGGTGTTTCGGCGAACCGCCCGATGACTGCGAGACGCTCTACTTGCCCTGGTTCGAACGGGAGTACATCATACTCGTTCTTTAGAAGGATCGCACTCTCGGCAGCCGCCTTTCTCGCGGTATCGTGGTGTCGCTCGAGAGCCTCCTCATCGGGATTGTCCGAACTACGGGTCGTGTCAATTCCCGACGACTGAGCCCGCTCAACGAGTTTTAGAATTTTACGGAGACGCGAATCAAGAACCGACTCCTCGAGCAGACCGTCGCGAACAGCCGCAGCGAGTCGGCGGTCATTCGTCTCGGACGGACCCGGCATTTCAAGATCGAGTCCGGATCGGACCGCTTCGACCCGGTCGTTCACTGCGGTCCAGTCAGACACAATCAAGCCTTCGTAGCCCCATTCCTCGTTGAGCACCGCCTGCAGCAGATACGCATGTTCGCAGGCAAACTCTCCATTCACGCGGTTATAGGCGGCCATGACGGCCCATGGATTGGACTGGTCGATCGCTCGCTTGAAGCCGGCAAGATAAAGCTCGCGAAGGGGCCGTTCATCCACTTGCACATTTAGACTCATGCGCTCGAACTCGGTATTGTTGCAGACAAAGTGTTTTAACGTAGCCCCGACACCTCGGCTCTGAAGTCCACGTACGAATGCGGAAGCGATATCGCCGGACAGAACCGGATCTTCCGAATAGTATTCGAAGTTGCGACCGCACAGCGGACTTCGCTTTACATTCATACCTGGTCCAAGAACCAGATTGCATCCGAGCTCCCGCGCTTCCTCCGCGATAGCCTCACCCACCCGCTCTACAAGCTCCCGGTCCCAGGAAGAGCCGAGACACCCTGCGGTCGGAAAACAGGTCGCGGGCTTCGACGCCCCGAGATCCGCAACCGCTTTGTCTTTCATAGACCGTATTCCGTGCGGCCCATCGCTCATGGTGACCGACTCGATCGAGAGCCGGTCGACCGCGACGGTAGACCACGGGCCCGCACCCGAGCACAAAGATGCCTTTTCTTCTATCGTGAGTGCGGAAAGCACCGCGTCAATATTCATACCATCTAAGACTCTATGCACGGCCGGCTCAGTGGTCAATCCGCCGGAAACCTCCTGAGCGAAAGTACCGTTACGTCGTCCATAACTCCCTGTCTACAGGCGGCGGGGACGGCCAGGTCAAGCGAATCTCCGGCCTCCACGCGTTCGTAAAGTGCATCGAAGACTTCTCGCTCAGCCTCCGGCATGTTTCCTAGCCCCGCAACAACGCCGTCGGTTGAGAGAAGAACCGGACCCGGAGTCTTCGCCCGCCCGATGTCCGGTAGCTTTGAGGTGATAGGGCCCATATATGCATCACCGAGAGACCGGCTCGGCTGCAAGCCACCGATACCGTCGGGCGACATAATATAGCCGGACCGATACACACCACCCCGAGCCACCGCCGCATCACGCTCTTCGGGATTGCTTCGACAATTGTGATCCGGAGTTCGTTCGATTTCACCGTCGATATTGCGCCAGATAGCCAGTGTGTCTCCGAGCTGCGCCCAAATAAGATCCAGCCACGACTCGTATTCAAGTACGACGACCAGGGTCATGACGGCCCCACTCCACTCTTCCTGGGTTACCACCGCAGCTTCTTCCACCGCACGACCTACGAGCTGCTCGGGGCTTCTAAACCACCGGTCTTTTTCTTCTCCCGCAGCTGCGCAAAAGGCGGTTAACGTCTGAACGATTAATTCAGCCGCTCGCGAACCACCATGACCGTCAATGACGGAGAGAACCTGAACACCCTCCGCCGGCCGGTTCTCGAAGAAACGGTCCTCGGCCTTTTTCGTCGCTGTGTACCGATCAACCTGCATCGCGTGTGCCTCCCGAGAGGCAGGGTAGTCCGATGTTCGCGGCTACGGCAACCGTCCCTTACTGTCCACCACCGTGGTGTGTTTTTTCGGTACTACCCGGCAATCACCCCGGAGCACTCGCGCGTATGCTTAAGGTGAGACCTCTCGCGGCCCCC
>JBKGYS010000153.1:0-5491 GCA_046545955.1 Spirochaetales bacterium
ACATAATTCCTCTCTACTTCGTTATATGTTAAAGCGTAGCGGTCTGTATACAATGGATGCGAACACAGGGTCAATAAGGGGTTGAAGTGTGCCCGGCCGCCCGTCGCGACGGCGTCTACCGCGCACCTGGCGTTTCCGGGAGGAACACATCAACCTAAGATAAACGTACTCTTTTCACATTTTTTATCATCCGGTTCTTTACACGGCACGCTTCATCCGGTAGTCTCCAAATACCATATAGATAACGATATATCGATATCAGCATAAAGATAGTGACCAAACTCTTGTCATCGCAACGAAATCTGAGACAGTATGTCACCGAGAGGATAAGGCCCATGAGACGCAACGCGGTAATCGTTTGGATAGTCCCCATTATCGTAATCGGAATTCTTGTCGGCGCAGCGTCGACGCTCGAACCGGATCGGGACCTCGTCGCTCAGAACAGCGGCGATGAAACCGACGAGGGCGACGGCGAGGAAGATGCCGAGGAAAACGGCGAGGAAAACGGCGAGGACGACGGCAAGGAAAACGGCGACATCGAGAGTATTAGCGAGTTCTCCGGTGAGGACGGCACATACGAGGGCACCGCGGAGGGCTTTCACGATGATGTAACGCTGTCGGTGACGGTTGAAGGGGGTGAAGTCGTTGCAATTGACGCCGTTTCCCACGACGAGCGCGATGACCTCTGGGACGATGTCTGGAGCACGATCCCGGACGCCATAATCAGCGAACAGAGCACCGACGTCGACACCGTGAGCGGGGCCACCTGGACAAGCGAAGCGGTATTCGACGCGGTACTTGCCGCGCTGAGTTCGCAATGACCGAGAAGCTACGAACCTTAGGAGTGTACTAATGGCCGAGACCCTGAAGAAATTTCCGATTGGAGGCGTTCACCTTCCTGAACAGAAGGATCTGACCACCGATATGCCGATCGAAACAATGAAAACTCCGGCTCAGGTGGCGATCCCCCTCAAACAGCACGCCGGCGTGGCCTCGCGGCCGGTTGTCGAGGCCGGCGCCCGAGTTCGCCGCGGAACCTTGATTGCAATGAACGACCAGGGACTCGGAGCTCGAGTTCATGCAAGCATTCCAGGCACCGTTGCGGGCATCGAGCAGCGTCCCCTCCAGGACGGCCAGATGGTGGACACAATTGTTATCGATCACGATCCAGGCCTCGACGGGGACGACGAGCTCATGGAGCCTATCGTCGACGCGGATCTTACCCCGCAGGCGGTGAGAACACGGGTCGAAGAGGCAGGTATTGTCGGGCTCGGCGGCGCGGGGTTTCCTACTCATATTAAACTGAGACCTCCGGCCGAGACTCCGATCGATACTGTCCTCATTAACGGTGCCGAATGCGAACCCTTTCTGACCGTGGATGACAGGCTAATGCAGGAACAGGCGCAGGCGCTTTTCCGCGGTCTCGATATTATCCGAATGACTGTCGGTGCACAGCAGGGGATTGCAGCCTGCGAGGTAAACAAGCCGAAAGCGCTCGAGATCCTGCGGGAAGAAGCGAAAAACTGGGAACACCTCGAAGCTGTCGGGCTCGACACGCGCTACCCGCACGGGGCGGAAAAGCAATTGGTCAAGGCCGTGCTCGACCGCGAGGTGCCGAAGAACTCGCTGCCAAGCCATGTAGGCTGCGTAGTGAACAACGTTCAGACCACAGTCGCTATTGCGCGCGCGATCGATCGCGGTGAACCACTTACGCACCGTGTGCTGACCGTCAGCGGTCACGCGGTACAACGACCGTCCAACGTGAGTGTACCGGTAGGGGCAAGCATGGAGGACATTATCGCGTATTGCGGCGGTGTTACCCGCGATGACGCGCATCTGATCGTCGGTGGGCCGATGACCGGTCTGCGTATCTACGACACCGGAATTCCAGTCGTTAAGGCGACTAGCGGGATTGTGCTTCTCTCGCCGGAGGAGGCGACCGAGTATCAGGAGATCGTATGTATACGCTGCGGGAAGTGTGTCGAAGTTTGCCCGATGTACCTGACGCCGAACGCTATTGTCAGCTATGTGCGCAATGATATGCTCGACGAGGCAGTTGCAACGGGACTGCAGGACTGCATACTGTGCGGGGCCTGCGCGTTCGCCTGCCCGTCGAGACGCGGCATGCTGCAGACCTTGAAGCGTGGAAAGGCGCAACTCGCCAACCGGCAGCGCGCCGCCGCAAGATAACACCTTGAAGTCAATTCTCGCGCAAGAGTGAAAGGGGTAGCGCTACATGAGCGATGAATATCAGACGAGTGGGCCGCATATAGGTACCACGGAAACCGTCTCAAAGAGCATGATCGACGTTATGCTCGCTTTATCACCGGCGTTCGTCGCGTCGGTGATTTTTTTCGGCCCGTATTCGGTCTATCTCGTACTCGCAACAGCGGCTTTTTCGACACTATTCGAGGCAATCCTCCAGCCCGGAGGTTTCTCGCGCAAACGCCCGTTCGGCGATCTGAGCGCCCTCGCTGCAGGGTATATCCTCGGCCTTACGCTGGCTCCAGGGTCTCCATGGTGGATTCCGATCCTCGGAGCTTTCCTTCTGGTGTTCGTCGGGAAACACGCATTCGGCGGACTCGGGAATAACATTTTTAATCCTGCGCTTGTCGCTCGCGGGCTTCTTTTAATCGGATGGCCCGCGATGGTCACCGAATGGCATACGCCGCTCTCCTTTTGGGAGACCGGTGACGCCGACGTGTTCACATCGGCGACGCCGCTGGTTTCCGGAGACTGGGGCTATTTTGAGTTGTTTATCGGAAATATCCCGGGAAGCATCGGCGAAACATCGGCGCTCGCTCTGATAATCGGCGCGGTGTATCTTCAGTTGCGGGGCCACAAGCTCCACCGGATTGCTCTCGGCACATTGATAGGCACAGCCGCAACCGCCTTCGCACTCGGAACAGACCCCCTCGCGGCGGTACTCTCCGGCACGATCATGTACGTTGCCTTGTATATGGCGACTGACTTCGTCTCGAGTCCGATGGGCAAGACGTCCCACTGGATCTTCGGACTCGGGATTGGTTTTTTCACCGTTCTTATACGCGAGTTCGGCATTTACCCCGAGGGTGCTACGTTTGCCGTCCTTCTGATGAACGCGGCTGTATACCTTATTGATATCCTGGCCCGCGACCCGAAATTCGGGGAACTGCGCGATAGAACGGTCCGCAGAACCACAGCCGGCGGCTTTATTCTCGCGTGCATTCTCTTTGCGACAATCGGCACGGGAGCGTTTATGCTCCGGCAATCGGCCGAGGCCGACTCGCTCGACGCCCAAACGCGCGGCGATATCGACCGCTTCTTCCCTGAAGCTGAGAACGCCGAACCAATGGAACTCGAAAACAACGGTCAGCTTCGAGCAGAGCGGATTCTCGCTTCGGAAGACGAGACCGCAGGCTATCTCATTTACTCTGAAGCAGGCGGCTACAGCGGACCGGTTCGAGTGGTTGTCGCACTCGACGAAGAGCGGGAGGTCGATGGAATCCGTATCTATGACGAAAAAGAAAGTCGCACACTCGGGTCCCTCATTCACCGCGACTACTTCCTCGAACAGTTTTTCGGACTGACTCCCGAAAGCCGCTCGGAGGCGACCGGCGAGCTCGAACACATAAGCGGCGCTACCACCTCCAGCAGAGCGGTGGCAAACGCGGTCGAGTCGGCACTCGGTATCTTTGAAGAGGATGAGGAGCAGACCGAGCCGAGCGAAGAGCTCTCCGACATTGAAGACGGAACGTATACCGGCGTCGGCTCAGGATACGGCGGCGACATTGAACTCGAAGTGACCGTGGAAGATGGGCGAATAACCACGATCGAAGAGATTTCGCATGAGGAAACACAGCAGATCTGGTCGGGTGCATGGGACGAACTTCGCGAACAAATACTCGAAGACCAGACCCTGGACGTCGATACGGTCAGCGGAGCGACAAGCTCGAGCGAAGGCATCCTCTCGGCACTGGAAGATGCGCTCTCACTCGACGACTGAAATGGATCGCCGTATGAAACGGGAGATGACGACATGAAACTGAACAGTGTAATTGAACGTGCAATGCTACTCGGTGCGTATCCGATTCTCGCCCTCACTTTGACCGGATTCCACGCGCTTGCCGGCATTATCGTGGTTCTGATCGCCGCCGTCCTCAGCACTGCGGTTTGGGCGTGGCTCAGGCATCTGCTACCCCAGCCCATTGCATGGTTGAGCGTCGTGGCGGTTGGCGCGGCTGGAGGCATGGCAGGGGCGCTGCTTCTTCCCTACGTTCTGCCCCTGCCCCAAAGCACACGCGTTCTTCTTGCGATCGCGGCGATTACTCCTATCTCTTTCGTTACCTGCCGCCAGGAGCACAACGAAGAAGCCGAGCCTGAGTCCAATCTCGCGGTTCTCCTTGCTTACGTGGCGACTATGCTCCTCGCGGGCGTAATCCGCGAGATACTCGCCGATGGTACGTTATTCGGTTTTCTTCTTACCCCGGATGGTGCGATTCCGGCGGGTATAGTAGGAACGCCGGTAGGAGGATTTCTTTTCCTCGGAACCGTGTTCGTTCTGCTGCGCGTTTCCGAACGACGAAGACTATCGGCCGATTCGGTCGCTTCGAGCGCTCATGAAGGGGTATCACGATGAACGAAGCCATTGAAACGATCATTACCTATGCACTGACTGAAAACGTTATGCTCGTTTCGTTTCTCGGTGTCTCTCTGCTCTTGAGCGGCACAGAAGGGGTTCGAACGGCAATTAAAAACGGAGTCTTGTTCGCCGCCACGGTCATTCTCGCGGCAGTAGTCGGCCCCGTGCTGGCCAACACATTTCCCGGTGACGAAGTGACTGCGCTCCTTGTGTTTCTGGTAGTGTCTTTGGCCTCTATCGCGATTCTCCGTGCAGGCGGGCAGCTCGCGGGTGACCGTATGGGACTACCCGCACCGCTTTTCGCCCTCCCGCTGTTTTTCGGTACTCAGTATACGCTCTATGAGCTCGGCATGGAGTTTTCCACTATGGTCGCGGCTGCTGCCGGCTCGGGTATCGGGGTGTATCTTGCGTATGTACTCGCATACTCCATGTACGAACAGATTCGCTTGACCGAAACGACAAGCCCGGTAAAGGGGCTGCCGGCGTTGGTATTCGCACTGGGTCTTCTCGGCTTCGCGATGACCGGCTTTCAATTGTTGTAAAGACCGCGATGACCTCCGCCACGGTATGCGCGAAGGAATCCCGGTCGAAGCGCCGCGAGCAGCCGAAAGCCAACGGAAGCAATCTCGTGGGCTGATGAACCTTTTCCCCGTGAGCAGAGCGTCCGGCGGACTCGCGCACTTTCGGCCGGAGACGGCCTGTTGCGCTTTGGCCGTCGCTTTCTTTCCTGCGTGACGCTCGGAAAACGTCAGTCGCAAAACGTCGGTCGCAAAACGTCGGTCGGTGCCTATCCGTACGTCGATCACCTGCACTCCTTGATTACTGTCCACCACCCTGGTGTAAAGCGGTGTCTAACAAGCCGCATAGTAG
>JBKGYS010000154.1:0-5427 GCA_046545955.1 Spirochaetales bacterium
CCCTGCGCTTGCCCGCGCTCCGACGCGGTGTCCGCGGCGCCCTGGGCTTGTCCGCGCTCCAACGCGGTGTCCGCGGCGCCCTGGGCTTGCCCGCGCCCCGACGCGGTGTCCGCGGCGCCCTGGGCTTGCCCGCGCTCCGACGCGGTGTCCGCGGCGCCCTGGGCTTGTCCGTCTCCGGCGGGGAGAGAGCCCAGGAAGTCGCGCACGAGCTTCTCCCCGAGGGCGAGCCCTTCGTCCTGCGAAGCGAGCGCAACGGTCACGCCCGCACAGCGAAACACCTGCGCGCGGATTCGCTCGAAGCGCTCTTCGAGCCACGAGAGGTCACCATCGGTATCGATCGAGCACATATGCTCGAGCTGTCGGACTCCCCGGAAGCGGTCGCGCAGCCCGGCAGCCTTCGACATGCCGGAGGCTGCGTAGGTCCACGCGAACATGCTGCCGTCGGGCACGACCGCGCTTCGAATATCGTTTCGCTCTTCCAGAAGAAGATCGCGCAACCGTCTGTGATCGCTGAAATCGGCCCGGCGCAGCAGCTCAAACGCCAGACCAAAGCCCTCCGCGGCGGTCTCGCAGAGCGCTTTTAACCGCACTCCGAGCGTGGTAACCGGCCGCTCGTCTGCGAGGTGCGCGCTCGAGCTGACTCCGGCGCTGAACCCGCCGGTCGTAAGGTCGAGCCTGCGCGCGACTGAATCGTACGACTCTCCGGGAAGCCCGATGTCGGTAATCGCGGTCGCGAAAAGCGGGAGATACGCGAGAAGCTCCTCATCGACCGCGGAGAGATCGAAGGCCAGGTCCAGATACACGATGCCGCCTGTGTCCAACTCGTGGCGAAGCAGGGTACCTCCGCCGGGCAATGCGTCTACTTCCGCCGGAATGCGCTCGACGCTGCGCGGTACGTCGTTCAGGGTAAGAAAGGGGATCGAGGCGACCGCCGCCGGATCGTCGGGCTGACTCTGGACAAGCTCGAGTGCCTCCTGCTTCTTTCTCACCTCCGCCCTCGCAGCGTCGTCGAGCCCCGCGTCGATTTCGCGCAACTGCTCGGCTACCGCCTCGCGCTCACGGCGCTCGTAGTCCCGGTCCGGCTCGACAATCAGGGTGGTCCGGTGGGGATTGGACAGCAGCAACTCGTCGATAAGCGACTCGAAATAGCGCGGCCGCTCCTCGAGAGTCTTTCGAAGCCGGGAATACGCTTCCTCGAAGCACATCGTATCCTCGGGCTCACCCCCGTGAAGCCACGATCGCGCCGCGCGGCGCATGAGCCGAAGCCCGAAGCCCGACCCAGGGCGCTCGATGTTCGAGAACGCCATTTTCCGTAGCGTTCCCTCGATCACATCGGGGTCAATGCCGTTGTCGCGAAGGAAGGTGAGCGTTTCGAACACGAGCGACTCGATTTCGCCGGCCCGCTCCGGGTCGGTTCCCCGGAGCCCGGCCGAAAATGAGACTTCCCGGAGTTCGGTCTCCAATCCGGTTGGAGAGCTCAGATCCTCTCCGAGGCCCGACTCTATAAGCGCCTTGTACAGCGGCGCCCCGCTCGAGCCGAGCAGAATATCCGCGAGCGCCTCGCAGGCGAATACCTCATCCGGGCGCTCCATATCGGCAATAAGCCAGTTCAGCGTAACCGAGGACATACCGGCGGTCTCTTCCTGATCGGTCGGATAGGTCGATGTTACCCGTCTCGGCTCGCTCCAGCGCGGCTGCAGGTCCACTGAAATATCCTCGCCCGCGCCAGGATCATCGAGCGAGAAGCGGTTCAGAAACTCTTCGTGCAGGAATCCCAGGTAGTCTTCGGTGTCGATATTACCGTAGAGAAAAATCCGGGCGTTCGACGGGTGATAGTATCGACGGTGAAAGTCGAGAAACTGCTCGTAGCTGAGATTCGGTATTTCCCGGGGGTTTCCGCCCGAATCGTGACCGTATGCGGTATCGGGAAAGAGCGAGCGAAGCGCCATTTCACCAGCGATCGCATCGTGGGTCGAATACGCACCCTTCATTTCGTTGTATACAACGCCGGAAAAATCAAGTGACCCGTCGTCGCTCATTACAAGCCGGTGCCCTTCCTGGGCGAACATCTCTTCTTTCAGAAGCGGAAAGAAAACCGCGTCGCCGTACACCTTCATAAGATTAAAAAGATCCTGCGCAACGGTGCTGCTCGCCGGATACACGGTTTTATCGGGGAAGGTAAGCGCGTTCAGAAAGGTATACATACTGCCCTTCAACAGGAGCAGAAACGGGTCCTTTACCGGATAGCGCTCGGACCCGCACAGCACCGTATGCTCGAGTATGTGCGCGACACCGGTTGAATCGGGAGGCACGGTCTTGAACATGAAGGCGAAGAGGTTTTCTTCATCGTCGTTGTGCAGATGATAAATCTCGCATCCGCTTTGCCGGTGTCGGAAAAGCCTTCCGGTTCCGCGGAACTCTGGTAGCTTCGTATCTCTAATGTGGTCGTAGTTTGATGTTATCATGAAGGTGTCTTTCACTCCGATTCGCGTCGATCAGCCGCAGGTTACTCTCTAAAGACTATCCGGGAGTTTTTTAGTCCGGGTCCGGCAACGATCAGTCGCCGCCCTTTTCGATAGCGCCGGTCCACCGGCCGATACCACCGAAGTTTCGAACGTTGGTAAATCCGGCCTGTTCCAATACCCCTCGGGCGTATTCGCTTCGAGTGCCGGAGGCACAGTAACAGACTATCGGCGTATCCTTTTCGATGCCGAACGACTCGGGATCGAGCTGCGACGGTGGAACGAGGAGGGCGCCGGGGATATGCCCCTGCTCGTACTCCTCGCTGCTTCGAATGTCGAGCAGCAGCACTCCTCCGGCCGCGAGCTCAGCGGCGAGCTCTTCGTCCGTCGGCGCGAACCGACTGTCGGCTCCGATTCCGAGGGCTTTATGCAGGAAACCTCTTAGACCGTCGCTCATGCTTCACACTCCCCCTGCCAGCGGTAATCACGTAAACTGAATATCGGTGAGCAGCGTCAGTTTCGCCTTACTGCGCTCGTCGTCAGGATTAATCTGCAACGCCTTTCGGAAGCACTGTACCGCTTTCGTGTTGTCGTGCAGCCCGTAGTATACCGTCCCGAGCATATAGTGAACCTCGGCAAACTGAGGTGTCTGCTCGGCGAGTTCCTGAAGCGGAACAAGCGCCCCCTGATAGTCTTTGCCCTTGAGCTTGAGCTGCGCGAGGTAGAGGTTCGCGATCATGGACTCGGGACTTTTCTGTTTGAACGTCTCGAATGCAGCGGTCGCCTTCGAATCGTTACCCAGATAGGAATGAATGAGACCGGTGTAATAGTAGGACATAGCGTGGTGCTGGCCGGTCTGCGCGACCATATTAAACGCGTCGAGGGCGCGGTTAAGATGGCCCTTCCGGTAGAAGCCTACGCCGAGCTTATAGTAGGCGAGCCCGAAACTCGGATTCAGAAAAATGGCTTCCTGATACCATTGAATCGCGGTGTCGAGCTCCCCGAGACCGTAATAGGTGTCGCCGAGAATAAAACGAACGAACGGGCTCTTCTCGTACTGCTCGCACAGGGTATGGAAACGAGTTCGGGACTCTTCCCAGTCCCCTGCGAGGTAATACTGCATCGCTTCAATGTAGGCAGGGTCCGAAGTGTTTAGCTGTGTCATGACGATCGAAAGTGTACACGCGGGATGAGGTTGCAGACAAGAGATGGAATAAAGACAGTCGTTCAGCTTTACTCGCCCGTCAGTTCAGCGACGGGCGTAGGGGTTTCCCCGAGAACCGCAAAGGCTGCCGCTCCCGCACCTATTATGCCGGCATTTCGAGCCAGACCCGCGGTCGATATGGTTACGTGATCGCGGATATGAGCGAGCACGAACGCGGAAAAACGCTTTGTCACTTCGGGGATAATCAGGTCGGCCGACTGCATGACCCCGCCGGAAAACAGTATCCGCTCCGGCGCGATTGTCGTTGCCACCGCCGCGGCGAGCTGCGCGAGCACGTCGCAGAGCGTATCGTGAAGCATTAGAGCGAGTTGGTCGCCTCGCGCGACATGATTGTATATGAGCTCGAATCCTATCTGCTCGTGGACGCCCCGGCGGATCGACGCGGCGAGCTCGCTTGCGCGGTCGTGGTGGTCTTTTGCCCACTCGCGGGCGAGCGAATCAACCGCCGCTGCCGAGGCGTAAGCCTCGGCGCACCCAAGATTTCCACACGCGCAACGCCTTCCCCGCGGGCGAAGGACCATGTGTCCGAGCTCGCCCGCCGCTCCGCTACGCCCTGCGTACGGCCTCCCGTCGACCACAAGGCCCCCACCGATGCCGGTGCCGACGGTTATCAAAGCGAGAGTCGAAGCGCCTCGGCCGGCGCCGTGGTACACTTCGGCCATCGCCGCTGCGTTGGCGTCGTTTAACGCAACAACCGGCAATCGGATCTGCTCGCCGAGCGTTGCGGCAAGATCAAAGTCATTCCAGCCTGGAATATTCACCGCCGCCCGGTGCAGATACCCACGGTCGTCGACCATGCCCGGGCTTCCCAGGCCCACCGCGGCCGGCGGCGCCGAAGCCTGAGCCGACAGCGTCTCGATATCCTCGGCAAGCGCGGAGAGAACCGCCTCGCGGCCGTCCTTCGGGGTCGCGCGGCGCCGTTCGGCGGCGACACGTCCGTCGGGATACACCAGGCCGGACTTGATCCACGTCCCCCCGAGATCGATAGCGATTACCGCCACTTCGTTCGACCCGTTGCCGCCTTTCATACGCTCTCCTTCAGAAGTTCAATCACATCTTCCCACCTCACGAGCGCCGCCCCTGCGGTTCTGTCGTAGCGCGGCACCCGGAACAGCTGCTCGTGAAAGAGCGCGGCAGCGCCACCGGCTATTTCATCCCCGGCGAGATACGACGAAGCGAAAAGCCCGGCTATACGTGCCCCTGCGACACGGCCTCGCGCCGCCGCGGTGATCTCGGTGAAGTGTTCGCGGAAAAGTCCGCCGAAGACCACCGCCTGCGGGTCAGCTACGCTCACCACCGGAACAAGCCCCTCGCACAACTCCTCGAACACCTGCGCCCGCAGGCTCCCGTCGCCGGTTGCCCGGGCCAGCGCTTCCGGCGACAGGGAAAACTGCGACCGTTCGTCGCCGGACCACTTACCGCTGTAAAACTCGCCGGAGGTATGCGTACCCCCGTAGCGCACCATCCCGTCGACCACAAGCCCTATTCCCACACCGAGATGCCGAAGGCTGCTTCGCCCGAGCACGAAAAGCAGATTCGCGGGCTCCCGGGCTACACTGCCACTCGGCCCGCCGCGCCCGCCGTCGCCACTCGGACCGCTGCGCCCGCCGTCGCCGGGCGCCCCCGCCCGACTGCGAGCGTGCAGCTCTCCCCAGGCTCCGCAGTGCGCATCGTTGTCGCAAACAACCGGAAACGGGCGGTTCTCCGACGCGCTTTGCACAGGTAGCGGCTCATCGGAGA
>JBKGYS010000155.1:0-5343 GCA_046545955.1 Spirochaetales bacterium
CCGCAGGAAGCATCGGTGTTCCGAAAGCTTACCGTGGAGGACAATGTGATGGCGATCCTCGAGATGCGTCGCGATCTAAGCGCAGCGCAAAAGCGCGAGCGGCTGGACTATCTTCTTAGTGAACTGGGTATCGAGGCAAATCGCCACCAGAAAGCGTATACACTTTCCGGTGGCGAGCGTCGACGAACCGAAATCGCGCGCAGCCTTGCGATCGAGCCCCATTTTCTTCTGCTCGACGAGCCGTTTGCCGGTATCGATCCGATCGCCGTTTTCGAGATCAAGGAGATTATCCGCGGGTTATCGCAGAAGGGGATCGGTGTGCTCCTCACCGATCATAACGTCCGCGATACAATGGAAATAACGCACCGTTCCTACATAATCAAGGACGGCGAGATTGTCGTCTCCGGTACGCGCGAGGAGATAACCAGCAACGAAGTCGCCCGCCGGGTATATCTCGGTGAGGGCTTTCGCCTGTAGCCGGTCTTCACTGAAACATTGACAAAGGCCGACGGCTGACTCACTATGATTGGCAGGTGTTCCGTAGGGGCGGCATCGCGACTGCGTTATTGCTACGCGGGGTAAGCGCCGTGTTTACGGAGTGCCGGGAGTGGTCACGTGCAGTCTCAGCGTCCGGTGCTTTCGCAGCAGCAGAAACTGAAAATGAACCCGCAGCTCTACCAGAGCATCCAGCTCATGGCGCTGCCGGTCCAGGACCTTCAGTTGCGTATTCAGCAGGAACTCGAGGAAAACCCAGCGCTTCAGGTTCTCGAGGACCGCTCGACGGTAAGCCTCGAGGAGGTTGGCGAGCGCGGGTCGGAAGAACAGGCCGACTACGATTACTATACCGGATACAGCGAGGAGCAATCGTATACATCGACCTCAGGCTCCTATAATGAGGAGGCCGCAGACGCGAAACAGGGATTCATGGAGGGTGCGTTGACCCGACCCGAATCGCTCCACGATCATCTTATCTGGCAGTTGCGGCTACAGCCGATCACTGAGGAGGCATTCGAAGTCGGCCAAGCGCTTATCTGGAATCTCGACGATAGCGGATTTCATCGGGAGGCGCCCGAGAACGTGGTGCCCGAGGCCTCGCAGCATCTTCTCGGGGAAATGCTCGAGCTCATTCGATCGTTTGATCCGCCGGGCACCTGTACGAGCGATTATCGCGAGAGTCTCCTGACACAGGCGAGACTCTCCGAAGATGCTCCACCACTCGCGCTTGACTTGCTGGAGCACCATGTAGATCTGCTCGAAAAGCGGAGTCCCGCTGAGATCGCGAAAAAGATTAAAGAAAGCGAAGAAGCGGTTGAACAGGCGCTCGCGTTTATTCGCGACCTCACCCCGTTTCCCGGGAGCTCGTTTTCGAGCGATGTACCGACCTATGTAGTGCCGGATCTACTCATTCGACGGCGAGAAGGCCGTTTTGTGATAGTACTCAACGACGAAGAGATTCCCGTACTCGGTGTGGACCCTTTTTTTCAGGAACTGCGCGACGGCGATAAGGAGGTACGGCAGTTCGTGTCCACCCGAGTGCGGGATGCCAGATGGTTTATCAACAGTATCCAGCAGCGCAATCGAACAATGTTGCGGGTTGCCCGGTCGATACTCGATTTTCAGCGCGACTTTTTCCTGCGCGGACCGAAATACCTTGTCCCGCTGACACTCCGCGATATTGCGGGCGACGTCGGGGTGCACGAGGCGACCGTCAGCCGCATAAGCAACGGAAAGTACATCGAAACCGAGTGGGGTATTTTCGAGCTCAAGCACTTCTTCTCGAACTCCGTTGCGGGTACCGGGGCCGGAGGGCAGCGCTATTCCAAGGAAGGCGTGAAAGAAACAATCCGGGAGATTCTGTCCGAGGAAGCGGATGGGCAGCATCTGTCGGATCAGAAGATTTCCGATCTTCTAAAAAAGCGTGGCATCCAGGTTGCGCGGCGTACCGTGGCGAAGTACCGCAAGGAGCTCGCCATACATTCGTCGTACGACCGGTAGCCAATGAGACAGTCCGAGGAGGCCCAGCAGTGAATATTGAAATGAAAGGTGTGCATTTTGACCTGTCCGACGATACTCGGGAGTTTCTCGAGGAGAAGCTTCACAAGATCGATTTCGCTCGGGACTACATAGTGGATCTCCTTTTTACCATGACCAAGGAAAAGCACTCGTTTATCAGCGAGGTCACTATCAATTTCCGATGGCACAAGAGCGCACACATTAAAGTCAACGACCATTCGCTGCACGAGGGACTGGAACGCCTGGTCGACAAAATGAGCGACAAGGTGCGAAAGGAGAAAGAGAAGGTAAAAGAGCACAAGCCCTCATGAGCGAGTTTACTGTTCTTGATCTTCTTGGCCTTGAACTCAAGGAGCATGATGCGCTCGAGTTGCGCTGCATAGGTGGGCGTCAGGGGCTCACGAGGCCGATAAAAGTTCCCGATATCAACAGGCCGGGCCTTGCACTGAGTGGATTCTTCGACAACTTCGCCTATCAAAGGCTACAGCTGTTCGGGCGGGGTGAAACCGCGTTTCTTCGAAAGCTCGCCGAGGAGGGTAAGTCCGGTGTTCTCGAGCAATTGCTCGAACGGGAAGTTCCGTGCGTGATCTTCACGCACGGGCAGCAGCCAACCGAAGACTTCTATCACATCGCCGAGCGCAGGAACTGTCCCGTTCTGCAAACCGAGTTGGGGAGTTCGGAGTTTTCCACACGGCTGATCCGCGCCCTTTCGAATGTATTCGCTCCGAAGGAGATTCGCCACGGAGTGCTTGTCGAAGTCTTCGGCGTGGGTATGCTGTTGCAGGGCGACAGCGGTGTGGGAAAGAGCGAGGCGGCTCTGGAGCTCGTCGAGCGCGGACATCGACTTGTCGCGGATGACTCGGTAGAGGTGCGCTGTGTAGCCGGGAACATTCTTATGGCGCAGGCAGCCAACAAAGCGCTCGGCCACCATATGGAGATTCGCGGAATCGGTATAATCAACGTTACGCATCTGTTCGGGGTGGGTGCTATACGCGACTCGAAGCAGGTGCAGCTGGTTATCGATCTCGAGGAGTGGGACGCTTCGAAGACCTACGACCGCATCGGGGCCGAGGAGAGCAAGACCGAGATTCTCGGGGTAAACGTTCCTCATTTGCTGATCCCCGTCAAGCCGGGGCGCAATATTCCGATTATCGTGGAAACCGCTGCGATGAACGAGCGATTGAAGAAAATGGGGTATTTCAGTGCTCGCGAGTTCAATCAAAGCGTTCTCAAATGGCTTGAAAGTGAAAATGCGCGGCAACTATACTTGCAGCGCCGCTCGGCTTTCGACCGAAACGGTCCTGATGAGGATAGTGAATGACCGAAAAACAAGTGCAGATTAAGAATCGAGCTGGAATCCACGCGCGCCCGGCGGCGCTTATCGTGCAGACGGCGAGCCAGTATGAGTCCAAGATTCTACTACAGAAAGAACACGAAACAATTAACGCCAAGAGTATCATGGGTATAATTACGCTCGGTGCCGGCTATGAAACGGAGTTGACCATTAAGGCCGACGGACCCGATGAAGGGGATGCTGTCGACGCGCTGTCCAATCTGTTTGAGAACAAGTTCGAGGAAGAATGACGTGGCGAAAGGGCAGGCCATTCCGTACCCTTCGCAGTATCCTGCGCCTTACCGGTCCGCGGACTGTCGTGCCCTTTCTTCTGGTAATCGCACTCGCGCTTCCATTCGCATGGCGAGCCCCGTCGGCACTCGTCGGCGAGGATGACCGCATTGACGTAGCAGCGAATGTCCGAGCCGACAATGGCGCACACCTCGTAAATGTTCGTATCGATCCGGTGTTGGTTCAGCGGGTGATCGACACGGTGGAAGATGGGCTGCGCGCGCAAGTCACATTCTTTATTCGCCATTATGGGCCGAGCGAGGATTTCGGCGGCTTTCTCGGCGAGACGCTCATCGAAGAGCTGAGTGTCTCACGCACCCTATCCTACGATCCGTTTACCGGCGAATATCTTATCGATGACAGTCGTGGGCACGAGAGCAGGCACGATACGGTGGTAACCGCTGTCCGCGATCTGTATCAGGTCAGCGATGTTGAGGTAGCCGATGACCGCCACGACCCGGAATATTTTTCCTCACGTGCGGGTGAAGTGCGTGCGCGGGCCGTTGTCACCCCCATGGTCGTGGCAGACCCGGTTTTTCTCGCCGCGCCCTTGCTGGGAGATGGCATGAGCTCGTCTCGGTGGGTTCGCGTCGCCGCGGAGGATCCGGGCGTCCTCGACCCTGAGGCGAGCGAAGGAAAGAGGTAAGTCCATGCGCAGACCGGCGTCGGTCCGGGGAACCGGCAACGGATCGTACAGCTCGCTTATGAGCGTTGTGCTGCTCTACGTGCTCCTGATGGGGCTCGTGCTTGTCTTCTCGGAACAGGTGCTCGGTGGCCTTCAAGATTCGGCAGAGCCGCTATCCTCGATTATCCTTGTTACCACCATCGCGTTGCCCGCCTTTCTCGCGGTCCTGGTCGTTGTGAACGTTGTTCGTCTTCTTCGCGACCGAGCGCTCGGTAAGCCAGGCGTTTCGTTCAAGATACGGTTGCTCGTTTTCTTTTCGGTCGTCGTGCTTCTCAGCGCCGTACCTCAGGCGGTCCTCTCGGCGAACTTTATTCGCACCATGCTCGATACCTGGTACAGCGACGAAACCGGAGAGGCCCTCAGGAGCGGGCAGAGATTAGCGCTCGATTACTACGGGCGCACCGTCGACGACCTCGGTGAGTTTGCCTCGGGTGGATTGTACCGGCAGGTGGCAGGGCGGGCCGACCGTGTTCCGAGGCAGGTCTGGGAGGACGTCCAGGAACTCAATCCCCGCATCGACGGACTACAGGTCTTTACCGCCGGCACGCTGGAAGAACAGTTTTTCGAGGGGCCCGAGGAGGCGCGGCTGACGGAGGCGGAGATTCTTCGCACCCAAAGCAATACCGTAAGTCGCGATACCTCCGGCGGCCGCAGTTTCCTGCGTGTACGCTCCGACGTCGCCGGCAGTAGCGAAGAGAACATTGTGACGGTGCTCACCGTAATGCTTCCCGAGGCGTTCGACGTCGCCGCTGACCGGCTATCGCGAAGTCTCGAGAGCTTCGTACAGATAGAACAGCTGCGTGGGACGCTTCTCGGCGCGGTATTCCTCTTTTACTTAGTGTTTGCCACTCCCATTCTGCTGCTTGCGCTCCTTGTAAGCTTCCTTCTCAGCGATGAGATCGTTCGTCCTCTTGTAAACCTCGAAGAGGCAACGCGGCGGGTTGCTGAAGGTGATTTCTCATTCCGGATCCTCACGCGCTCGAGCGACGACGTCGGTATGCTCGTACAGAGCTTTAACCAG
>JBKGYS010000156.1:0-5307 GCA_046545955.1 Spirochaetales bacterium
GCGAGAATTACAATTCGTTTCATAGACATGCTCCCTGGTTAAAACAATCGAAAAAAAGGGATGCTCCCCGACTCCGGCCCACGAGCACCCCGATTCGAGGCGCTCGCGGCCGGGACGCTTCGCTTTGGTCGAAGCGTCCCGGTCCGAAGTCCGGGGAACGATCCCACGGCGTCCAACGGTAGACCGTGATCGATTAAACCCGCGGGCCTCTACTGGCTGACCGCGGTGCCTTCTACTTCCATTGTTCCCCAGGAAAGAAACGGGACAAACGAAGTGAGCACGTAATCAATACCGGTAAACCCGTATCCGATCTGAAGGTCGCTCACGGCATCTGCATCTAAGGCGTCGAGCTCAGGGTCGATAAGATTGTCAATGTTTTCGTTTGGCTGATCGCTTATCGGAATGAAGGTCGGATGGATAATGTAGATGAACCCTTCTTCCGCCGAAATCTGTCCCTGTTCGTCGCCGTCTATTTCAGCATAGGACAGCTGTCCACTGTCCGACGAAAAGGTTGTCATGCAGCCGGAAAGCACCAGAACCGATGCCACCAGCACTATTGCAAGTACTGTACTTGTCTTCTTCATAAAGTCCCCCTTGTGCGTAAGGTCTACGCCTACGGCGCATTATCTCGATCCGAACCGTTTTGCTTCGGATCGTTTCCCTGTTCACGGTTCTACCGTTTACCGTTTCCAAGTTATATAAGACCGCTCAATCGATCGGAAAAACTCCCGTCTTGTACCCGATATGCAGAAGCGGCTCGCCCCGATGGGTCACGCCGCCACCAAGGCTTATTCCGCCGACTATCGAAACCGGAAGCATACCGACGAGTTTCGTATCCACACTCACGCGTGGGTCCTCAGGGAATCCGAGCACCACATCCGACAGAATAAAAACGCCCACCCCACGCGCGTTCGCGGCGTTAAATCGCTCGAACAGCGGCACCTCGAGCCCGACTGCGGTATACACAGGCTGCTGCGGCTCCCACCCTATGCCTGCGCGAACGCGAGGCAGCCGGACACCGGGAAAGCCGTACGTAAAGGTCATCCCCGCCCCCCGCGGAGACAGCCGCTCGGAAAACGCGCCCTCGTTGGAATCTATGTAACCCTGGAAGTGATACGACACTCCGAGAAATCTCGAGTCATACAGGTCCTCCGACGCACTCGCCGGTTGCGACACCGCGATCGAGAGAACAATACCTGCAATGCATGCAAACGCAGAATTACGGATCAGACGATTTCGATACATTCTATTCTCTGCAAGACCATAACACTAAAGCTTCATACCCACAATTGGCTACGGAATATAACACACGTTTTCGACGGTATCCGCCGCGAGGCGGTGAATCGCGGCCTCGCGTTCTCTCCCGCGCCTCAAAGCGCCTGCAGCAAAGATCCGGCACTTGCGCGCGTATTCGCCCACCGCCGCGGCAAGCCGCGGCGCGGAGAGACCCGCAGGAAGCATTGCTCCCCAGCGGGTGCGTGGGAACCATCGACCTGAAACATTCCCTCCGTGAAACGCGCTAACCGCGTCAATCGCCTCGATGACCTTCGCGATATCGGCGTCGCGCCCGGCGACAGACCTCAATCCCCCTGGCTGCCGCGAGCGGGAATTGCCGGAATCGTCGCGCGCCTCTATCGCGTCGGCGAGCATATCCCCGAGCGCGCGAATGCGAAAGCCCTCGATCTGCGAATACGCGTGCGAAAGCTGCGGCCCATCGTGGTCGTGCTTTTCGACAAGCGGTTGCTCGACGTACGCGATGGACTCGAAGGCAAGCAGTCGGAGGGCAAGCTCGTAATCCTCGGCCACCTCGAGGTCACCGCGATACCCGCCGCTTTCTGTGAACAGAGTTCGTTCAAGAACCAAGGTCGATGGTCCCACAATACACTTCGCCAGCGCGTCCTCGAAGATATCGCCGCACCGCCGGTGGCGCTGACGGCGTTGGGAAATCTCCCTTCCGCCGCGAATCCATCGCTCGCGGCAGTGCACCATGCGAGCGCCGCTTTCGCGCAGCGTGTGAAGCTGCGCCGTTATCTTGTCCGGGTGCCACACGTCGTCCGAATCGAGAAACGCGACGTAATCGCCCTGCGAGCGCTCCACACCGATATTGCGCGCGTGCCCCGGCATACCGCAGTGCGCAATACGATGCACCGACACCTCGCCGCTGCAGCCGGAAAGCGTTTCGCGAAGATTGTCGTCAGACCCGTCATCCACGACAATCACCTCGCTTTCGATCCCCGCGAGGGCGCCGACGGCCGAATCTACGGCCCGGCGGCACAGCACGGCCCGGTTATGCACAGGAATAATCGCTGAAACAAGCGCTCGCGCCATTCCCACGATTCTAACTGCCGCGGCGAATCCGGCCAACGGATAAAAGTGATTGATTTCCTGCCGCAAACGGTCATACATTGTAGTCATGGAAGATCTACAAGAACGCGAAGGTAGAAAATACTTCACTGAAATCAGCCCAAAGGCGTGGGAGCATCCGGCCGACAGGGCGGCTCTCAACGCGCTTAAACAGGTTACGGGGCTGGATGAACTTCTCAAGTTCCTCGTCGGCGGTACCGGGGAGAAATCAATCAGACTCATGTTCATGGCGAGTTCGGTTCGCGCAACGCCGAAACAGTTTTCGCGCGTGCACAAAATGACCGAAGAGGCGACATCCATCCTCGACGCGCCCGACATGCCGGACGTGTTCGTGACGCAGAGCCCAATGCTCAACGCCGGCGCCGTGGGCGTGAAGAAGCCGTTCATAACGCTCAACAGTTCCATGCTGTCGCAGTTCACGGACGAGGAGCTGCTGGCGGTAATCGGTCACGAGCTCAGCCACATCATCAGTGGCCACGTGCTTTACAAGACCCTGTTGTGGTTTCTGGTGAACGCGGGAGTCTTTTTGCTCAAACTGCCGATCGGCCAGTTCGCCGCCATGGGCATTATCGCGGCGCTGCGCGAGTGGGACCGCAAGAGTGAGCTCTCCGCCGATCGGGCAGGGTTGCTCACCGTACAGGATCCGGAAGTCAGTCAAAGTCTGCTCATGAAGCTCGCCGGAGGAACGCACTTAGAGGAAATGAACCTGGACGAGTTCGTTCAGCAGGCCGAGGACTACGACAAGGGCGAGGACATGTCCGACGGTGTATTCAAGTTCATGAACCTTGTCTGGCAGAGTCACCCGTTCCCGGTCATGCGCCTGGCGGCGATTAAACACTGGGTAGACGACGGCAGTTACCAGAAGTTCATGGACGGCGACTACCAGCGTCGCGACAGCCAGGAAAAGGAAGATATCCGCCGCGACTTCGAAGACGCGGCCCGTGAATATCAGGACGAGTTCAAGCGGTCACAAGATCCGCTCGCTCAGACCATTAACCGGGCACAGGAAACGGCCGAGGACGTGAGAAAACGAGCCGAGGATTTCTTCGGCAACATATTCGGCCAGAGGTAATCACAGGCAGGCGCCGGCGGCGCTCGCCGTCTTCAGTTCCTTCTCAATCGGTTCGGGTGTATCCGAAAGGGGCGGAGGCATAGCAAGCGACTCCATTGGCCTGAAGCCGGTTGCTTCCTCCGCCCCCGTTTCGTAGATTATCCGGCATGGAATTGCAGTTTGATCCCGAAAAGGGGCTCGAGTTCGGAATATACACGCTCGGCGATCATCTGCCGGATCCGCATACCGGCGAGCGCATAAGCGCACAGCAGCGGCTGCACGAGATAGTCGAGCTTGCGAAACTCGCCGAGCAGGCCGGGGTGGATTTTTTCAGCGTCGGCGAGAGCCACCAGGAGTACTTCACCACCCAGGCCTACCCGGTAGTACTCGGCGCGATAGCACAGGCCACGAAGAGCATCCGCTTTGCGAGCTCTTCGGCCATTATAAGCGCCGACGACCCGGTGCGGGTCTTCGAAAACTTTGCAACGCTCGACCTTCTCTCCGACGGCCGCGCCGAGCTCGTCGCCGGTCGCGCGTCGCGAGTGGGACTGTTCGAGCTCTTCGGCTACGACCTCGCCGACTACGAGGAGCTTTTCGAGGAAAAGTTTGAACTCCTGCTCGAGATTAACCGCAAGGAGGTAGTCTCGTGGGAGGGCAAGTTCCGGCCGGCGCTGCGCGAAGCGCGCATTATCCCCCGCCCCAAAGGCGGAACCCTGCCGATCTGGCGCGCGGTAGGAGGTACGCCGGCGAGCGCCATCAAGGCGGCGCGCCTCGGCGTGCCCATTTTTCTCGCGCATCTCGGCGGGCCGGTGTCGGTCTTTAAACGGGTCGTCGACGCGTACCGCGATACCGCGCAGGAGTCGGGATTCGACCCCGCGGCGCTGCCGGTCGCGACGGCCGGCTTTTTCTACGCAGCCGACAGCTCGCAGGACGCGCTTCGCGAACTCTACCCTCATATTAACGAAGGCATGAAGAAAACAAACGGCCAGGGGTTTCCCAAGCAGCACTTCGCGCAGGGAACCGACCCCCACAACGTCATGAACATCGGAAGCCCGCAGCAGATCATCGAGAAAATCCTCTATCAGCACGAAATGTTCGGGCATCAGCGGTACATCGGGCAAATGGACTTCGGCGGCATGCCCTTCGACAGGCTGCGACGAAACATCGACCTCATCGGATCGGAAATTCTTCCCGCCGTCCGCAAGCACACCCGAAGGAAGGCCGCATGAATATCGTCGCACTCGCAGGCTCGGTCGCCGGAAGCAGAACGCGTACCGCCGTCGGCCACACCGTCGCGTATCTCAGCGAGCACGCCGCCGGCCACACGGTCACGACGCTCGACCTCGCCGACTACACCCTCGCCTTCAGCGACGGCCGCAACTACCTCGATTACACCGGAGATACCGCCGTGGTGGTTCGAAGAATAATGGAGGCTGATGTTCTGATCGTCGGCTCGCCGGTGTTTCAGGCTTCGATACCCGGAGCGCTCAAGAACGTGTTCGACCTCCTGCCCTCGGGAGCCTTCCGCGACAAAGTCGTCGCCATGATCGTAACCGCCGGCTCGCCGCGGCACTACCTGATCCCCGAGATCCAGCTCAAGCCCATTCTCACCTATTTGAAAGCGCACGTCGTGGAAGACTACGTGTTCATTGAAGACCGCGAAATCCACCGCGGCGACATCGTCGAAGACGACGCGCGACTTCGCATAGAGCGCCTTGTCGACGACACGCTCACCCTCGCCTCGGTATACGCCGAGGTTCGCGCTCGCAAGGACAAAGAATACGGGTTTTAGGCGGGGCGCAGCGTGGCAAACCGCGGGCTTATACCGGGAGCGCCAATCGGCCGCACGGGCGTGGCGTCGATTGCGGCGAATGTTTGTACCGCGCTCGACG
>JBKGYS010000157.1:0-5174 GCA_046545955.1 Spirochaetales bacterium
CACACCGCTTTTGCGCCGACCGGTGCAGATGGTTTCGCGAGCGCTTATTCGGCATTCCAGGGAACGGCCAGGTCATCCTCCGTAAGCGTAAGCGGACGTTCACAGGGGCAAAGTACCAGCCCGGGCGCGATTGACGCGCCCGGGGTAGCTCCAAAGAGGTCGGGCTCGGTTGGCGTGTTCCCAATGTCGATCGGCGGGCGCCCGCTTAAGGTACTCCATGCACCTGCCAGTTTGATGATGGCATCATCAAATCTCAAGAGACACCGCGATTCGAGACTGTTCGCATCGAGAATCGCCTTGATTCTATCTCTGAGGGGAGTGTTCGCTTTTTGCGCTGCATACGGGGTGGTCTCACGAAGGGCTCGATTGGCTGGTTTTCAGATGGCATCACTTGGCGGCGTTTGTTTGCCGAGCTCGAAGATTGCTCGAGAGTATAGGAATCGAGGAGGACACCTGAAGCGTTATCCGGGGTCGTTGGATTCGAGCACAGCATTGTCGGGAATGAAACATTCGCTCGCCCGTCACCAGGCGGTGGACGCCCTCGTTGAGTTCCGGGGAATCATTCCGCATAACGACCTTCGGGCATTCTATCAGTCGCTCGACGTCGTGTTGATTCCATCGCTCAGCGAGGCCCTCCGCAACGTTACCCACGAGGCGCTCGCCGCCGGTCGGCCGGTGGTGACGACCCCTACCGGTGCGGCTGAGATCGCGAATGGCGCGTCGATCGTTGTGGAAACCGCCTCTTCTGAAGCGATCGCGAGCGCGTTCATCCGGCTTGCAACGAGTTCGGAGTTGTCGCAAAAGCTTTCGAGGAAAGCTCGAGCAATAGCGGAGTCGATGAGCTGGAAAGAGACGGCAAGGCGATATGCTCAGGTTCTTCGCGACGCGTTGGTTTCTTCGGACAGGCCTGACCGCATTCGCTCCTACCATAGCAGGTGAGAGTGCCGCTATGCCGATGAGTTTGCAGAAATACGGAGCCGAGGATAGGATTCTCCAGGTATTCGGCATCCGCCGAAGCGGCAATCACGCGATTATTTCGTGGCTCGTTCAAGCAATCGGCGGTCGCGTCCTGCATCTCAATGAGGTAACCTCGCCGGATCCCTATCGTTCTTTCGCGCGGGCTCATGCCTACGGATTCTCGCGTTACGAGCTGTATCGGCGCGGCCTGAAGCTGCGAGGGAGAGGTGGAATCAACCGCCACTTCATTTCTCACCTCTTCGGTCGCACGGTGAGCGAAGAGAAGGTTTCAGTCGGAAAGCTCGAGCCGAACATGGCAGCTACGCGGAAGAACGCCCTGGTTCTCTCCTACGAAGACTGGGATCTAGAGCACCCGAAGCTCGAACTGCTGCTCGAAGCTACCGGGAACCGGATACAGCCGGGCGTAGATGGCCGGCGGCTGATGATTCTGCGAGACCCCTATAACCTGTTTGCATCACTTATGTTCTCGGGCCGGCTGGTGGCGAGGAATCGAAACTACTACCGTCGCGTGTGGAAACAATATGCACGGGAATACCTCGGGCATACGTCTCACTTTGGCGACGCGGCGGTGCGCATAAGCTACAGTCGTTGGCGTGCTTCCCAGGAATACCGGCGAGACCTTTGCAGAACACTGGGTATCCCCGAGACAGCCGACGTTTTCCACAGCGTGCCCTCTACCGGCGGGGGGAGCAGTTTCCAGGGCGTGGCAGATACGGCGGCGGAGCTCCAAACGGAGAAACGGTGGGAGCAGTTGCAGCACGATCCTCACTATCGCGCGCTGTTTGACGATGAGGTGCGAGAGCTTAGCGAACAGATCTTTGGTGAAGTACCGTTCTGAGTTGTCCTTCAGAACTCGTATCCGAGCGCCACTATTTCAGGATGAAACGCCCGCCGCACGATCTCGCGTTCGACGTCACCGTAGGAGTTCCGGTAGTCTCCGCGGCGAGCCCGGTAGCTACTCTTCGCAGCCGGGAGCTCGAGCGGTTGGGATAGGCCCAGCCGACCGCGAACTTCTTCCAAATCGGACTCGAGGTCTTCGTAGCGGCACACTTTGTCCACCGCGATCTCGCCGGAGATCGTGTAGAGAAGCCACCCTTTCTCCATGAGCTTGCGTGGAGCCTTAGACTGCAAAAAGTCCGACAGGCTCGGTCTTCTTTGACTCGACTGATGCCACCAGTAGCACAGAGAGATGGCGCGATCCCAAGGGTTACGAGCCACGCAAAACTTCAAGTAGGATTCCCACACTTCAAGGCCGACGCGCTCACGCACTTCCTCGGCAGGCATGTGGTTGTAGAAACGCAGCTTGGGGCCTTTTCCGGCAAGGACGCGTCGGAGGTCACGAACGCGGTACTCCCATATGGGTGCGAGATAGTTCTGTGGTCCGCGAAAGCCAAGGTTGGTGCGCAACGCCTCGTCTTCCGGGCTGATCGGTGTTATGACATCCTGCGGTCCGCAGAACCGCGAAAGAGCGATCTCGATGCTCGTTCCGGCGGTCTTCGTCGTCTTTAGGAAAATGAACCGGTGCTCGTGAGAAATAATCATTTGCATACTCCCGTTTCGAGTTGTAGTCGATCCGCAGTGACTTGCCAATCCCAATGAAGAACCCAACAGACAGGTCGAAGCTTGTCCGCCGTTTCCGCAAGGCATCGCAGAAAGCGCGCTGGTCCGGACGTCGATTGACGGCGAACTGGAGAGCCCTCCCTGACTTTATCGTCATTGGCGCACAGAAGGGAGGTACCACGCCCCTCAGCCACTATCTCATGGAGCAGCACCCGAGCGTGATACCTCCGACGGACAAAGAGGTACACTTCTACGATCGCAACTACGAAAAAGGCATCAGATGGTATAGGGCCCACTTCCCGCTGCTGCGGCTGTTTGACCAGGGAACGGCGACCGGCGAAGCATCGCCGTACTATCTGGCGCATCCGCACGTGCCCGGCCGGATAGCACTGAATCAACCCTCGGTCAAGATGATCGCGCTGTTAAGAGATCCCAAGAGTCGAGCCGTTTCTCATTACCATATGTCGGTTCGAAAAGGACGGGAGACGCGGCCGATAGAACAGGCCATGCTCGAGGAGGACGAGCAGATTGCCGAAGAGTGGAATCGAATGATCCGCGACGAAGCATACGACAGCGAGAAATACCGCTACCATTCCTACAAACACAGAGGACGCTACGCCGAGCAGCTTGCCCGCTACTATGAGCACTTCGATCGCAAACAGATACTCGTCCTGTCCAGTGACGCGTTGAGGGAACAAACGCGGGCGACGCTCGATCGCATCTGCGGCTTCATCGGAATCGCGCCTATTCCGGACGAGACCGACATCAGCCCCTGGAAGGTTCGGGCGTATCCGCGAGAGGTATCCTCGGAGCTAAGTCGACACCTTGACGAGTACTTCGCTCCACTGAATCAGGCGCTCTGGGACCTTATAGGAGAGGACTTTGGATGGTGAGCCTGGTTCTTGCCGCTCCATCTTCGGTTGAGACATGAGCACGAACACATATCTGCCACGAGCAGCGAGACTGTCGGGACCGAAGCTCATCCTTATTGCGGCTGTGCTTGCGGGTGCTCTCGGACTCATGAGAGCCGGACACGCCGTGCTGGCGAGCAGCGAGGTGAACGGCTGGTTCTCCTACGGCCTGCAGGCGGCACACCCTGTTGAGATCCGGATCGACGGGCTGGAACGCGAGGCGGCGTACCGCGTCCACGTGAGTCGGGTTAGTCCGCGTGGCAATGCGGAGCCAATGACCCATCGATTCGCTGGAGACGGCTTGTCTTGGCACGCTGCCAACAACTACTTCGGGACAGTTGGCATCGAGATGCCACGAGAAGCTGTTTCGGATATCGATGCCGTAGTGATCCACATCGGAGCGATTGCGATCGAAACAGGCAATCCCCTGGCCTCGCCGCGTTGGCGTGAATTGGGAGAGTCGCAGCAGGAAGGGTATGCACGCTACCAGTTCGTCCCCTCCGCCGAGGAACGCCCTTTCACGGTTCTCCCGGTATTCGAGGACGTCCTCAACTACGTCGGCGACGTCACGTTGGCCTTCTGGGCACTCTTCTGGGCGATTCTGGTGGTGGCGCCTCCCGCAGCCATCTTCCTTGTGAGTCGCACAAACGAGCAGGCCGCGTCCCGCATGGGGCGAGGCATCGTCGTTGCCTGCATCGTTGCAATAGGAGTGGTCACGGCCGCGCAGTTCGTGGCACCGCCTTCTGCGAGGAATGCGGCCGTCTTTCCCGTGCGGGAGGTGGGGACAGCGCTCTCACTCGCCGCGCTTCTGTCGCTGTTGATTCGCTCGCAGGCAGGTTCCCTTGCCCAATGGGAACCGGATCGCCCCGATGAGAGGTGGTCCCAACGGTGGATTCTCCCGGCGATCGTGCTTATCGGCCTCGCGTTGCGCCTCGGCGACCTCGATTCGCTCATGCAGGTAGATACCTACAATGTGTCCGCAGCCCTGGCGCTCGCCGATACGGGCGAGTTCGCCTACGACAGGAACCTCGACATCACACACGCTGTCGCTCTGCTGACCGAGGCCTTCGGGCGATCCCTCGCTTCCGCCCGCATTCCGTTCATAGTAGCCGGCGTCGCAACGATACCGCTTGTCTACGCGATCGGGGCGCATGTTTCGACCCGTGTCGGCGCCATTGCCGCGCTTCTGTTTGCCATTAGTCCCCACCACATTGCGGTGGCGAACTACATTCGGGAGTATCCGGTCAATCTACTTGTGGGTCAGCTTATCGTGCTGCTGCTGTTCTGTTTGTTCTCTCGTTACCGCAAGCGCAGGTGGCTCTTCTATCCGGTGTTCGTCCTCGGAGTCGCCGGAGCGTTCGCGGCAGTGTATGTCTATTCTGAGGCTGTCAGCAATCGCACCATTCCATCGGTACTACAGATGAACGCTTTTCTGGCGGTGCCACTGCTATTGCACCACATCCGAGAAAACCACAGGAAAGCCTTGCTTCCGTCGGTTGTTCTGGCTGCGCTCGTGCTGCTCGCGGGCTTCAGTGTGGTGCACCGCTTGGGGCCATTTAGCCCGGGGCTCGTACTTGACAGTGGGTTTCTTCACGTCTACTTCGACCCGTTCATTATGCGGCCGATGCAGTGGTTTTCGTTGAGCGCGATATCGGCTATCGCCCCCGCACTCCTCACTCTCCTGCCCTTCCTCGGGCGACGAAGAAACCCCTATCTCGACGCCGC
>JBKGYS010000158.1:0-5124 GCA_046545955.1 Spirochaetales bacterium
CCGGGAGACACGCCCGCGGGCGGCGGGGTTGGCGACCGCGTCCCGGGAGACACGCCCGCGGGCGGCGGGGTTGGCCCCGCGGACGTCATGCGCGGCGGCGCCGCTCCGGGTGGACCCGGCGACAGCGCCCGGCTTACCTTCGAGCTGTACCGGCACTGGTTCGAGCTCTACCCCCTCGTCCCGTTTTTCGCCGAAACGCGGGCCCTGTCACTCTTTTCCGGCCTCGGCCTCGGGGTGGTCGACGCACCACGCGCCCTGCGCGCGAGCCCGGAGCTCTTCGCCGCGCAGGAGGAGCGCGCCCGGTATGACTACGAGTTCGACGAGCACGCCGAGCGCGAGGTCGATCTTACCTCGCTTAGCCGGCACGAGGGCGAGCTCGACTCCCTGCGCGAAGCCCTGCTTCACGGCAGCATATCGACATCAACCTATCCGGAATTCGATTCCAATCTCGGAAGCTACCGCAGCGGCTACTGCACCCTGCGCGAGAGCTACCTCGAGCCGGCCGACCCGGACTTCTACAGCGACACCATTCGCGAGCAGGGGCTGGTCTACCGGCGGATTCGCAAGCGCTTCATGTACCTGCAGCCGGAGGACCGCACGCGCACGCGGCGCTGGCTCGACGGCGACGATATTAACCTCGCCGACGCGGTGGACCTGGCCACCGACATTCTGCGCGGCGAAAGTGGTGACGACAAAATCTACGAGCGCCACCGACAGAACAGGCGTGACATTGTCGCCGCGATTCTCGTGGATGCCTCGAGCTCTACCGAAGAGCCGGTCGGAGAGAAGCGCGTTATCGATGTCGAGCGCGAGGCGATGTGTCTGCTTTCCGGCGCCCTGCACATGGTCGGCGATGCGTTCGGCGTGTACAGTTTTTTCAGCATGGGCCGGGCAAACGTGTTCTGCAACGTGGTCAAGGAGCTGTCCGAGCCGTGGGGGCGCACGCAGCAGGCGCGGATCGCCTCGATGAAACCGCATGCGGGAAACCGCGACGGATGTGCAATACGGCACGTGACGGAGAAACTGCTTGCCGCCCCGCAGCGCACCAAACTTCTGCTTCTACTCAGCGACGGCATACCGGCCGACGCGGGGTATGGCTCCAAGCGCGGGCGGGAAACCGGCGAGTACGCGATCGCCGACACGCGCCGCGCGATCGACGAGGCGCGGCAGGCGGGAGTCACCCCCTACTGCATAACCGTCGACCGCTTCGCACGCAACTACATCCCGCGGCTCTACGGGCACCACTACGCGATTATCGATAATGTCGAGCGGCTGCCCGAGCGAATGGGCCGGATTTACGCGCGGCTGACGTCGTGAGATAGGCGACTGCCGCGGATCGGCATGTGGGTGTGTCCGAAGCTCTTATCCGCGCCGGGCTCGTATACGACCGGAGCCCGGGCTATGTTGTCAGAACAAGAGAATAGCGACCACTCGCGACCGAAGAATCTTCAATGGTCACCAGTCAGAGTCTTCCGGAAGCGCCTCCACCATCGACCGCCAATTTTCGCGATCCCGCCGCTGCTCGTCGCGCACACCGAAAAACTGAAGCGCCAGCTCTCCGGCAGCATCGTAGACTTCCAGCGATGTCACGGTGCCATGATCGGTGGGCTTGCGTACAATCCACGCTTCAGTCAGCAATTTCTCGCGAATGTGCAAATGAAACTCCGGATCGAACACGTTGAAGTATTCATTGTGCCCGCGCAGGTTACCCGGATATCCGGTGTAGATTTGGGTGCAGCCGGGACTGCGAACGAACATCATGAGCGGCAGGCGAGTGTCGCGGGAATTCTCGAGTAAGGTTTTCCACGCGGTAGACGACACCCGCTTCGCAAGTTCAGGCCCCACAACGCGAAGCGCAGCCAACCGTTGTACTCCAAGCCGATTGAGCATCGCCGCGAACTGGTGTGTATCGGTAATAGCGTTCCAGCGGTCCCGCAGAAGCTCGGCATCCACAGCGGTCTCACCGCGAAGCTCTGGCGGCGGCTCGGCGGGCAGGATTTCCAAACCTTCCGGGATATTCGGCATCGCATTCGAGGATACAAGATTGTGGTACGCATCCATATTCGACCTATCGGTTACAAAAACTTTGTGAACCGCCGTTCCATCGCGATCGAAAAACTGCAGCCCATGAAGCGGACCGCTCGCGCGCTGCATTGTCGTTGCGAACGAGTAGTGCCAGTGGTGGAAATCGACACGAAGGTCCATATCGTCGGTATGGACAAGAGCGCGCTTTCCGTGAAACCCGATCTCTCCGTAATGTCCATAGCGTTCCGATACGACCGCAGAATTGCGAGTCAGCGCCATAACGTATCCGAGGTCGCTGATACGCGCGAACACCTCAGCCGGTTCACCGCCGAGAGGTTTGACGGTTAGCTCCGGGTGCGACTTTGGGTCCAGGGCCGCAGCGTGTACGAGTTGAGCCTCGGACACTCCGAGCGACTCGGCCGCGTCACGCGCTCGGATAGCGCGCTGCGACTCTTTCAGACGCTTCCACTCCCGGGAAATCGCCTGTGCGGATTGGGCGGGCACGTTCGATGTGCTGTTCATGGGCTATCTCCTGTACTGTTTCGGCGCATAGCGCCGGAATTACCATTTGTGGATGGGGACTGTTGTGTAGGTAGATGGTTCGCCGAGCCCGACGCTGTGCTCCGTGCGTTTCCGGCAGGGCCGAGGGTGACCACGAGCGGACAGTTAAGACAAGGGTGTGGTTGCACAAGCGCTTCCGCGTTAAAAACGTCGCGCATGAGTTCACCCGTTAGAACGACTCCGGGATGCCCGTCGGCCACGCGTGTTCCGCAGCGAAGCACAACGAGCTTGTCGGCATACTGCGCGGCCAGGTTCAAGTCGTGTAAGACCACAAGCACTCCAACGCCCGATTCTGCCCATGCTCGTGCCTGTTGTAACGCGGTATGCTGGTGGGAAAGATCCAGGTTGTTCGTCGGCTCGTCGAGCAGCAAATACCGTGGCCCCTCCGGCTGTTCTTCCCAAATCTGTGCGCCGCCGCGCGCAAGCGCAACTTTCTGTTTTTCACCTCCGGAGAGAACTGGAAAGTCCGCATCTGCAAGGTCGATGGCGTGTACCGCATCCATCGAAGCGGCAACAATCTCGTAGTCCCGGGTACTCTCGCTGCCGCGTACGTGCGGCGTTCTCCCGAGCATGGCTACGTCGAACGCCGGCATATTGAACCCGAAGCTCTGTTCCTGAGACACAACCGCCCGCCGGCGTGCGATCGCGCTGCTTTGTATCGCCGACAGCGGCTCGCCATCGACGCGGACACTCCCTAAGCTCGGCGCGAGCTCTCCGCAAAGCAGTCGCAACAGCGTCGACTTCCCTGCCCCGTTCGGTCCGGCGATGGCGGTAACCCGACCAGGGTGTATCGAAACGCTTACATCCCGCAGAATCGATTTACCGGAAACGGTGTAGCTGACGTTGTCGGCCTCAAGCATATACACTCCTCCTCCGATATCGCAGGAGTAACCAGAGGAAGAACGGTCCGCCCACCAGGGCAGTGACGATTCCGATCGGAACTTCGGCGGGCGCTGCCACCGTACGTGCAAATAAATCGGCGAGCAGAAGCAGTGTGGCCCCGACGATTGCCGCTCCGGGCAGGAGCGTGCGATGATCAGGACCGATCGAGAGACGCACAAGGTGTGGCGCGACGAGCCCCACGAATCCTATGGTACCGGAAATGGCGACAGCTGCTCCGACCGCGGCCGCCACGCAACCGACACACACCACCTTCAGAACCTGTACATTCACGCCGACGTGCTTCGCGTCGCGCTCGCCGAGTAGAATAACGTTGAGCGGGCGCGCGAATCTCGCAGGCAGCACAATGCCGACAATCATGATCGGCGCGGTAACTCGGATCATTCGCCACGAAATACCGCCGAGGCTCCCGAGAGACCAGAAGGTAATATCGCGCAGCTGATCGTCGTCGGCGATGAAAGTCAGAAGCCCCGTGCCGGCTCCGGCAAGCGCGTTTAACGCGACACCCGCCAGGAGCATAGTTGCCATGTCCGTGCGTCCGGCGCGGGTGGCCAGCAGGTAGACAAGCGCGGTAACCAAAGCACTTCCGAAAAACGCCGCAGTCGGCCGCATCCAGAACGACGCACCTCCAGGGGCGAGCACAATAATCGCGGCCGCGGCAAGGGATGCGCCACTCGAGACCCCGATAAGACCGGGCCCGGCGAGGGGGTTTCGAAAGAGCCCCTGAAGGACCCCACCCGAAACTGCGAGTGTGGCACCTACAAGGACACCGGCGACAACCCTTGGAAGACGAATGACGGTAATGACCTGATGCTCGCGCCCCTCGGAAAGCGGTTCGATCGGCAATCGAAGCTCGGAAAGCAGTATGCGGATTACCTCGGCGGAGGAAATGTCCATGGCGCCGGTTCCCAGCGCGACAACAACCGTTACGCACAGTGCAGCGAAGGCTCCAACAACGACTACACGCGCGTTGCGCTGCCGAGCCTTGACGCGAAGCACCGTGTTAGTCGTTTGGGCGACCGTAGAACTTGCCATGAGCCTCGGATCTATTCCATTACATCCTGCAACTCAACCACGAGATCCCCGACCGCTTCTCCGAGTCGTGGTCCAAAGCCGAGTAGATACGTCCCATCCATACTGGCGATGCGATCCTCCTCGTACGCCGGGGTGAGTCGCAGACTTTCGATCTCTGATAGGCCCTCTTCTCCTCCGAGGCTCGCGAGACCACTGTCCATGAAGAGCAGAACGTCGGGTTCTGCTTCGACCGCTGACTCGGGCGTAAGCGATCGGAATCCGTCGTAGCCGTCGACCGCGTTTTCGGCGCCGGCGAGTTCGATCATAGCGTGGGCCGCTGTTCCATGACCCGAGGCGTTTACACTGCCGGATCCCCGCGCGTACACGAACAGAACACGCACCGGGTCGTCGGCAGAGAACTCCCCGGCCCGCTCGCGTGCCTCTTCAATGTCGGTTTCAATACCGTCGACGATCTCATCAGCTTCCCGCTCGGCTCCTAAAATAGCGCCGATGGTCCGAATTTTTTCAAATGCCCCATCGACAGTGTCTTCTTCCGGAACCATGAACACCGGTACTCCGGCTTCTTCAATCTGGTCTATGACCTCCGGCGGCCCGGCGTCTTCG
>JBKGYS010000159.1:0-5113 GCA_046545955.1 Spirochaetales bacterium
GGCTACAGCAGGCCGACATTTTCGCCGGCCTGGCGGGAGGCGTGCGACTATGTGATCGCCGAGGCAAAGAGAGCCGGTGCGCGCTGGCGCTTCGATGCGGCCGGCAATGTGCGTATTCGTCACGGGTCGGTTCCCTGGGAGCGCCCGGTGTGGCTCGTCGGCTCGCACCTCGATTCGGTGCCGTCGGGAGGGAAGTACGACGGGGTTATCGGTGTGGTCGTGCCGCTGGAGATTATGCGTGTGTGTCCGGGTGCCCCGCTCGAGCTGATTGTGTTTACCGAGGAGGAGGGTACGACCTTCGGCGTGGGTATGCTCGGGAGCCGCGCGCTTTCGGGACGGTCGGATGCAGCCACGCTTGCCGCGCTCAGCAATGGCGCCGGGCAGGGGTATTTTGATGCCGGGGCGGGGCGGGGCGTCGATCCGGCCGGAATCGCACGCCTGCCCGAGGAGCTTTCGGGCTATCTCGGTATGATCGAGGTGCACGCCGAACAGGGGCCGGGTCTCTGGAACGCCGGCAAGCCGCTTGCGGTAGTCGGTGCTATAAGCGGTCGTCGACAATTCAGTATTTATGTCGATGGGCATGAGAATCACGCGGGGGCCACGGCGATGGCCGACCGCACCGACGCGCTCGCCGCGGCGGCGGATGTGGTCCTCGGCGTGGAACGCCTCGGTAACGAGCTTACCGCACGGGCGTCTCATACGGTCATGACGGTGGGACGGCTCGATGTACATCCGAACGCGGCAAACGTGATTCCCGGAAGGGTTCAGCTTACGGTGGATTTCCGGGCCCGGACCGGGTCGACGCTCGATAGCGGCCGGCGAATGCTCGAGGAGGAACTCGAGCAGGTTACCGGGCGAAGGGGCGTGCGTTGCCGGCTCGACCTGACCGAAGCGGTAGACCCGGTGGCGCTCGACTCCGCGGTCGTGGAACGCCTCGGGCGGGCGGCCGCGGGTATCGGGGTCGAGCTCCCGGAGGTGAACAGCGGAGCACTTCACGATGCGGCGATTATGTCTTCGGTGCTTCCCACCGCGATGATTTTCGTGGCGAGCAAGGATGGAATAAGTCATTCGCCGAGTGAGTTCAGCCGGAGCGAAGACATCGCCGCCGCCGCGCGTGTGGTTGCCGGGGCGATAAGAGCGTAACGAACGTGAGACGAGCGTCGCGTGTCGGCGGCGGCACGTAAATATACACTACCTGGCGGGGTACTTGCACAATGCCGGGAATTTATTGCATAAGTATGCGACACTACAGCGCAAACGCGAATAGTAGCGGACGAAAGCAGGGGCCACGGACGCACCATGTATGTAATGCCTCCCGGGGCTGCTCCCGTTGTACTGCGTTAAAGCAGACGGCGTGTCTGAGACCGAGAGTCTGAAACAGGCTGTCCAGCCTGAGCAGCCTGCCCGGCCGCACCATCTGACGCAGAGGCGGAAGTCCCCGCATAGAGCCTGTTGTGCGCACCTCTTTTGTCGACATCGGTTTTATTGCCCTTCGTCCCGTGCTCGTGTGGCGACACGCGGTCGTGCGGAGGGCTTACACGAGGTGACGCACAGGAGGCGTAACATGAGAAAGTTTGTTCTGGTCCTTGTTCTGTTGATTGCCGTCGGCGGCATGCAGGTGTCCGCGGGCGGTTCGGGTGAGGCCGAAGAGCGCGATACGCTCGTTGTCGGCCAGATCGCCGAGCCGAATGCGCTCGACCCCCATACGGTTACCGCGGTCAATGATTTTCGTATACTCGTCAATATCTATGAGGGACTGGTGCGTTTTGCCGACGGTTCGCTCGCAGTCGAGCCTTCGCTTGCCCACGACTGGGATATAAGCGAAGACGGCACGACGTACACATTCTATCTGAGGGAGGGCGTGGAGTTCCACGACGGCACGCCCTTTAACGCGGAGGCGGTGAAGTTCAATTTTGACCGGATGCTCGATGAGGATCATCCGTATCACGACACTGGGCCCTTTCCGTTGTCATCCTTTTTCAGCGCCATAGAGAATGTCGTCGTCGAGGATGAACATACGGTTACGCTTGAATTGAGCGAGCCGTTTGCGCCGCTGCTCTCGAACCTTGCCTATCCGACGGGCCTTATGGTTTCGCCGACGGCGGTCGAAGAGTCGGAGGACGGCTTCGGTCGTAATCCGGTTGGAACCGGCCCGTTCCAGTTTGTCGAATGGGAAAGCAACACAAACGTGACGGTCGAGGCATTCGCGGATTACTGGGGAAGTGCGCCGGGAGTCGAGCAGATCGTGTTCCGTCCGGTAACCGACGGGAACACCCGGGTCAACGAAATGCTCTCCGGGGGACTCGACGTCATCGTGGAAGTCCCGCCGGATTCGCTCGGTAACTTCACCGACGACGATGCCTTTACCGTCTACGAGCAGGCCGGTCCGCACGTATGGTTCCTTATTCTCAACCTTCGTGAGGGGCCTTTTACCGATCGTGCACTTCGACAGGCGGTGAACTATGCGGTGGACAAGGAGTCGCTTGTGGAGAACGTGCTGCAGGGAACCGCGACGGTTGCCGACAGTCCGATTGCCCCGGCGTTCGAGTGGGCGTACAACGAGGACCTCGATCCGTATCCGTACGATCCGGATCGCGCCGAAGAGCTCCTGGAGGAGTCGGATTATGACGGCGAGGAACTGGTCTTTTACGTGACCGAGGGTGGCTCGGGAATGCTCGATCCTATTCCAATGGGAACCGCGATTCAGGCCGACCTTTCGGATATCGGACTGAACGTGAGCATTGAAACGTTCGAGTGGAATACGTTCCTCGACGAGGTGAATGCCGGACTCGAGGGAAAGGCCGACATGGCGCAGATGTCATGGATGACCAACGACCCGGATACCCTGCCGTTTCTGACGCTGCGTACCGATGCGTTCCCCGAAGACGGCGGGTTCAACTCCGGCTACTATTCGAACTCCGAGGTGGATGATCTGCTCATGCAGGCACGACAGGCCACTACCGAGGACGAGCGCGGCGAACTGTATCGGGAGATGCAGGAAATCGTCTACGAGGATGCACCGTGGCTTTTCGTGGGCAACTGGGTCCAGAACGCCGTTGCGGTGAGCGAACTGCAGAACTTTCGCCTGCAGCCTTCATTCTTTCTCGAGCTCGGTGAAGTGACATTCTAATCGGCGCGTGAAATGCGCGCGTGTGGCACGGCGGGGCGTGGGACGAACCGGCCCCGCCGGGTTTCTTGTTCTTTTTGTGCGGGGGCAAAATGTACCGATATATCGCACGTCGACTCGTTATGATGGTTCCCGTGCTGCTCGGGATATCCGTGATCGTGTTTATGATTATGGAGCTTATTCCCGGCGACGCTGCCCAGGCCATTCTCGGTAGCTACGCGACGCCCGAGAATCTCCTGAGAGTCCGGCGCGAGCTCGGGCTCGATCAGCCGCTTGTAGCCCGGTACTTTATCTGGCTTGGAAATATCCTGCAGGGTGATTTCGGCCGCTCGTATGTTCTCCAGCGCCCGGTGCTCGACGAATTGCTCGACAGACTCGGCCCCACTATGTTGCTTGCCGGTACCTCTCTTATGCTCGCCTCGGTTTTCGGAATTGTCGCCGGCATGGTGGCGGCGATCAAGCAGTTCAGATGGCAGGACGCGCTGCTGACGACCGTGGTGCTTATCGGCATATCGACCCCCTCCTTCTGGCTAGGATTAATGCTTACCCTCGTGTTCGCCGTGGATCTCGGATGGTTTCCGGTGAGTGGAATGAGCCGGGTGGTCGGTGGCGGCGGGCCTGCGGATATACTGCATCACCTCGTATTACCCGCCCTTTCCCTGGCGATTGTGGCAACCGGCGTTATCGCGAGGCTGACCCGCTCGGCGATGCTCGAGGTGCTGCGCAGGGATTTTGTCCGCTCGGCTCGCGCGAAGGGGCTGAATGAGCGTTCGGTTATTCTCAAGCACGCGTTCAAGAATGCGCTCGTAACCATTATCCCGGTGATCGGTATCCAGACGGGGTTTGTGATCGGCGGAGCGGTGTACATTGAAACGGTGTTTCAGTGGCCGGGTATAGGGCGCATGCTTGTCGGGGCTATTCAGAGCCGGGATATTCTGCTGGTTCAGGGCGGTGTCGTGGTGATCGCGGCGCTGTATGTGGTCATAAACCTTGTTGTCGATGTCCTGCAAAGTATCGTCGACCCCCGGATTACCGTATGAGTTCTCAGACCAGGTTTCGTCGCTTTTTCTACAACAAGACCGCGATCGTCGGTCTCGTCATTATTCTGTTGGTTTCGGCAGTGTCGCTTCTCGCACCGCTCCTTCCCCTTGCCCACCCGAATGTTACCGACCTCTCCATTCGGGTGCTTCCACCCGGGAGTGAGGGTCACGTACTCGGCACGGATCAACTCGGTCGGGACATTCTTTCGCGGCTTATCTGGGGTACCCGCATAAGCCTTGCCGTGGGTCTCTCGGCGACTGCGATCGCCGCGCTTATCGGTTCGCTTATCGGGATCTTTTCTGCGTTCTACAGCGGCGTGGTCGATAATGTGCTTATGCGTGGCATCGATATGCTCATGGCCTTTCCGTATATTCTCCTCGCGCTTGCGATCGTGGCGGTGCTCGGTCCGGGGTTGTTTAACGCGCTTATCGCCATTTCCATAGTCAATATCCCGTTTTTCGCTCGTAACGTACGGGGTGCTACCGTCGGGCTGGTAAGACTTGAGTATATTGAAGCGGCCCGGCTCAGCGGAAAGAACGACATGAAGATCCTCTTCGGTGAGCTTCTTCCAAACGTCCTTCCGGTTATCGTTATCACCATTTCGACGACCGTCGGCTGGATGATTCTCGAGACAGCGGGCCTGAGCTTTCTCGGTCTCGGTGCTCAGCCCCCTACCCCGGACCTGGGGTCAATGCTCGGTGACGGACGAAGCGTGATTCTCAACGCGCCCCATGTCGCGACGCTTCCCGGGCTGGTTATTCTCGTGCTCGTTATCGGCATAAACCTCGTAGGCGATGGGTTGAGGGATGTACTCGACCCGTATCTTCGCGCCGGCGCACTCGTCAGTCCCCGACCCGCGACGGAGGTGGACCGCCGGTTACTCGCTCGCAAGCGTGCGGAAGGGCAAGGCGCGGCAAAGGGGCAACATGGCGCCGCGGGAGTTAC
>JBKGYS010000160.1:0-5072 GCA_046545955.1 Spirochaetales bacterium
CGGCGCTTCGGGTCCTTCGAGGGATTCGACGTCCTCCGCTTGCGATGATTCCTCGTGTTCCTCGGGCTCCTCGGGTTCCTCGGGCGCTTCCGGCTCCTCGGGCGGTTGCTGCGCAGATTCACCCGGCGACTCAGATTCCGCATAACCTTGAGGCTCTTCTTCTGCCTGCTCGGAGCCGGCCTGTTGCGCCGGCGTCGTGGGGGGCGATTGCCCGGAGTTCTGCTGCGAACGCGGAAAACCGCCCTGCGCCGGCCATTCTTCGCCGGGTTCCTGTACCGACTCGGCCGACGGCCAGCCGTCACCCTGCTGTGGCGGCGGCTGCTGCGGCTGCGCGGGCGCAGACGGCCATCCCCCACCCTGCTGTGGCGGCGGCTGCTGCGGCTGCGCGGGTGCAGAGGGCCAGCCTCCACCCTGCTGTGGCGGCTGCTGCTGTGGCGGCGGCTGCTGCGGCTGTCCACCGCCTGCACCCGGCTGCTCAGCGGGTTCGGACGGTGCGTCGGCGCTATCTTCGCTTCTCCGCTGTCCCTCACCGGCATAACCTGGAAGATCGAGCAGCGAAGGTCCGGATTCTTCGTCTTCGTAGAGTTCCTCGAGATCACCGGTATCCGAATCGGCGCTCTCATCATCCTCGCCGATTTCAAACTCCTCGTCGCCGAAATCGAAAATCGGGACCGATTCTTCATCCTGTTCGCCGGTTTCTTCAACCTCGAATCCGAGCGACATATGCTCGTCGGGCTCTTCTTCTTCGCCGCGCGCAAGGCGTCCGAGTTTTTCAAGGTTGCGCTCCCAGGCGGCGCCGTGATCCTCTTCGAACGCAGCGACTGCCTTCTCGTAGAGACTCAGGCTTTCGTTCAACCGCTCGATGTCGTCGGGATCTCCGCGCTGGCCCTGTAGATTTACGAGGTCATCGGCTGCCTGGATAGCTTCATCGCGCTTGCCGAGCATCTGGTTGGCGCGCGCGATAGCGGCAAGAATGCGTCCGTCGCTGGGAAATCGGCGGCGCAGGGACTCAAGCCGCTCGAGCGCGGCGTCAACCTCTTCATTGTCGAGAAGAATCTTGCACAAAAGAAGGTCGGCTTCACCGTGGTCAGGACGATGCTCGAGAACGGTCTCCACCTGCCGGCGGGCTCGGTCCAGTTTTCCGGCCTCGCGATAAATCCGACCAAGCTCGACGCGGTATTCCCCGTCCTCGCTTACCCGTTCGGCGAGCTGCGTGAACACCTGATCGGCTTCGTCGGCACGACCGGCGGCGAGCAGCGTCTTTCCGAGCTCCTTCATTTCATCGTTGTTGTCGGGCAAATGCGCTATGGCATAATCGAGGTGGCGTGACGCCTCCTCGGCTCGACCGAGCGAGACCAGCCGCCTTGCCAGCCGTATACGGACTCCGATGTTGTCCGGATTCTGCATAGCAAGCCGGTTCAGCTCGCTTGTTGCGACGTTGCCCTCCTGGTACCGGTCGAGCAACTGACTCATATTGGAGACGGCGTGCGTATACTTCGGATTGTTATTCAAGGCACGCTTATAGAACTTCAGCGCCTCGTCATCCTTTCCCTGCTGAGCGAGGATGGTCGCGGCGTTATTCATCGCGATGGCGTTGGTCGGATCCAGCTGAAGGATTTCGTCGAACGCTTCGAGAGAGTCCTCGTACCGCTCGAGCTTCTGATAGACGATTCCGAGGTTGTTCAGCGCATCGGTCCACCCCGGTTGCCGGGTAAGGCTTTCGGTGTACGCACGACCGGCCTCGTCAAACTCTCCCAGCGACTCGAGCGCGATACCAAGGTTGTAGTGCAGTTTCGGATGATGCGAATCGACATTCAATCCACGACGAAATACATCGACCGCTTCCTGGGAGCGACCTTCGTGGTCGAGCAACGTGCCCAGGTTATTGTAGGCGAGGGCAAAATCTGGATTCAGCTCGATGGCTTTCTCGTACGACGCGCGGGCGTCCTCGTAGTTTCCGAGGCTCTTGTGCACGTTTCCGAGGTTGTAGTAGGTATCGGCCCGACTGGGATCCAGGTCAATCGCTTTCTCGATGGCAAGCAGAGCATCGGAATACCGACCGTTGTTCCGGTAGGCAACACCGAGATTGTTCCAGGCCTCCACATTCTCGGGCTCGAGGTCACTCGCCCGCCGGAAGGCGCGCGCGGCGCGTTCGTGGCGACCCGCGGCGCTCTGCACCGAGCCCATGAGCAAGTGCACCTGCGCGCGACTCGGCAATTCGCGAGTAAGACGATGCGCAAGCGACTCCGCCTCCTCGAGGTCGCCGAGCTTCAGCGCACGCGCGGCGCGCGAGAAGACCTTCGATAGCTCCTGTCGCCGTTTCAGTTGTTCCGCCTTCGTCAATGCCTGTATCCTTTCTGCTGTCTTTTTACCTGACCACGCACCGACCCTGCCAATCGGCGCTACATACGGCCTACCTCGGTCTGACGCTTATCTCTTCGCTCGGCACGCCGTCCGTCTCGCGCACATCGTCATAGGCGACGACCGAAATATAGTACAACCGCCCCGGATCGAGCCCGGTAAGCTCGATCTCGGTGTCTTCACCGACGTCTACCGGTGAACGCCCCTCGTCGGCCTCTTCGCCGAAATACTGCCCCGGTTCACTTCCATAATACAAACGATAACCCTCAACGTCCGCCCCCGGGGCGGCATTCCAGCGGACGGTCGCCGACCCGTCTCCGGAGACCGCGCGAACGTCGCCGGGCGGACCTGGTGGACTATTCGGAAGATATCGCAGTGTAAGCCGTTCCACAGACGGGCTTTCTTCTCCGGTTCCGTCGGGATAGAGCTCTACCCGAAACTGCACGAACCGCTCTGCGGTATCTCCGGCCACCTCGTCGGAAGCATCGATCTGCTGCCAGTCCCCGTCCACGTTTCCCGACGTGTCCACCGAGGAGCCACTTCTAAAGAATAGTCCCGTGTCGGTTTCGCCGGGGGTGTTATCCTCGAGCTCGATCTCGCGAAGCCGTGCACCGGCACGACCAAGATCGTAGGCCTCGGTCACGACGCGGCCGGCCGAGGCGCCGTAGCGGTCCAAGAGCGACCCGGTCGGAGAAAACTCTTCAATGCGGAACTCGTCGATAAGCCCGGCAAATCCTGAGCCAAGGCGTAAGGTCTCGCTTCCGTCCTCTCCTAAGTGCGGAATCCGCACCGTACCTCCCGGCTCGCCGTCCTCGGTCGCCCACGCTACCTCCTCCGGTTGCCCGTCCACGAGATAGGCGACTTCACCGGTCTCCGCGGAGAACTCCAGCCGATGGTGCGACCATTGACCGGGGACAATATCTCGTCTCCCTTCCATGACCAGATCAAAGGGATCAAGATCCGGAAGAATAAACAGATTCTCGAAGCGCCATCGCATTCGCCCGCGATCGATTTCGGCGACCACACGCTGGTCGAGCACGTCGTCGTCGTCGAGCACCAGCGCGCCAGTGAAACGCAGAATCTGCTCACCGTCCTGGATTCGCGCCGGATGCAGCCAGAACTCAATGGCGAAATCCTCCCATACGCGCCCGGGTCGAAACGCAGCGCGCGCGCCGGGGCGCAACGCAAGCCCGGTTTCGCCGCCACGGAATCTGGCGGCAGCCTGCCCGCGGCGCGTATCGGCGGTGGTAAGATCCACGTCGGACTCGGCTACCGCGTAATTGCCGGCAGCGTCACGGATGGGGTCCCCTTCGAACTGAAGAAGGAGGTCGGTATCGGCAAGCGGAATGTACGACTGGTCGCGCAGCACCGCAACGTCGAGCCCTCGTCGGCCCGAACGAAACCGGGCATTGGCCGCGCTGAGCACTCTGTCCCAGCCGGCCTCCCCGCCTATAACAAGTTCCTCGTCGAACCCCGAGGCCGGCATCAACCTGAAGCCCACTCCGAATACGAACAAAAGCGAGAGAACGAAAACACGCTGCAACGTACGGGCCGCCGGTGTCGGCTCGGCCACTTTTTCTCGTCGGCACATACCTCTATATTTAAGGGTATCGGCAATTATGAGCGAGCATCAAACCGTAACACAGCATATTCGAGAGTCGCTGCGATATTTCCCGACCAAGCCCGGCGTATACATTATGAAGGACGCGACCGGAACCATTATCTATGTCGGCAAGGCAAGGAGCCTTCGAAGTCGGGTGAAAAGCTATTTCTCGGGGCAGAAGGACCCGAAAACAACCGTGCTCGTAAGCCACGTAGCCGATATCGACCATATTGTCTGCCGAAACGAGTACGAGGCGCTCCTTCTCGAGAACTCGCTCATAAAAAAGCACCAGCCGCGGTATAACATCAACCTGAAAGATGGAAAGACCTACCCCGTTATTCGGATTACCAACGAGAAGTACCCGCGGGTGTTTCGAACCCGCAATGTAGTGCGCGACGGGTCGACGTACTACGGGCCGTACACCAATGTGGCGAACATCGACCGATATCTCGAGCTTATCGAGCAGCTGTTTCCGCTTCGAAAGTGCCGCGGCGCGGTAAAACCCCGACCGGCGCCGTGCCTGTACTACCACATCGGCCGTTGCACCGCCGTCTGCGCGGGCAAGACGAGCCACGAGCAATACATGGCGCATATCGAGCGAATCAAAAAACTGCTTTCCGGCGAGCGCGAGTCGCTGATTGCCGACCTTACCGAGCAAATGCACGAGGCGGGCGCCAATCTGGATTTCGAAAAGGCCGCCCGCATCCGCGATACCATAAGCGCTATCGAAGACCTCGCGTACGAGCAGCAGGTGATCGACCACGACCCCGATGTTCGCGACTACGTCGGGTTTGCCCGGCGCGACCAGATGGCGAGTTTTGTCGTCTTCCAGATGCGCGGCGGCAGCCTCATCGGAAGCGATATGTTCCGCACCGAGGTCTTCGCCGACGAGGAGGAGGACCTCCTCCAGTTTCTCACCCAGTACTACTCGCAGGTGCGCAATCCGCCGACCCGCCTTTTTCTTCCGCTCGCCGTCGACACCGCAGCCCTCGCGGCGTTTTTTCGCGACGAGCTCTCGCGCGAGGTCTCGGTTCATTCCATTGGGGAGCTTCCTGAGGTCGATGTTTCGAGCGCTGCCGGTCGCGGCGCCGAGGCGGGCGCGGGTTCA
>JBKGYS010000161.1:0-5063 GCA_046545955.1 Spirochaetales bacterium
CACAGCCACCCCGGCGCGGCGCGTAAGTCTGGTCCAGGTTCTTTGACGTCCTGTCGCATGCTGCGCTATCGGGGCATTGGAGTCAAGCGATGACAGGCGCATCGCTACTCGATACGGGCGGGGTCGGGAACTACGCGATTGCGGCCGCCTTCCTTTGCCTCGTACAGTCTGCTGTCGGCGAGCCGAAGCAGCGTGTCCGGAGACGATGTACGATGCGGAACCATCCCTGCCACGCCGAAGCTCGCTGTGATCGTGGTGTCGGCGGAGGTATGGTCGGGGTTTCCATCGATATGAATTCTGAGGTTTTCGATCGCCAGTCGAATCCGCTCGCTCAACATAATCGCCGTTCGCTCGGGTGTTGACGGCAGGACAATGCAGAACTCTTCTCCCCCGTACCGCGCGGTGAGGTCGGAGGCGCGTCGCGCTCGCGCGCCTATTTCGGCTGCCACCTGACGCAAGGCCTGGTCACCTGCCTGGTGCCCGTAGCGGTCGTTGTACGGTTTAAACCCATCGATATCGATCATGACAAGCGACAATGGTTCACCTTCTCGTCGCGCCCGCTGAAACTCACGCGAGTAGACTTCGTCAAAGTGGCGTCGATTGCTCACCTCGGTAAGCGAATCCACGTTGGTAAGCTCCTGAAGGGCGTCCTTTTCGCGAAGCAGCCGTTCTACTCGTCGGTAGGCGTCGACGTTTCGAAGCGCGAGCAGAACGGCCTGGAACCCGACGAAAATCAGGGCGCCGACTCCCACCTGGTAGCCGGTCCGAAGTATTGACTGATTATAGAGTATATCGTTGACGGTGAACGCGAGTAATACGAGAAAGCCCAACAGGAATATGATGCCTCCGCGGCGGCCCGAGCGTATTGCCTGCACGGCGACGAATACTACGTAGACCCCGAGGATTACGGTCAGAATGTTGTACGGAGTAAGGAGCAGTCCGAATATTCGTGCCGGGGTGAAGAGCGTGAAAAGGATTGGAATTGCGGTGAGAGCGGCGAGTGCGCGTTGAACTGTGGTCGAAAACTCTTTCAGAAACAGTCTGCTTACGTAGAAACCGAACGCCGCAACCGCGACGAAAAACGTAAGGTACTCAAGTTTCATGAGCAATTCCCATTGCAGCACGCTATCGGCGGTCAGTACCGGCGGTTCGCCGGTGTTCAGAAGGCGTACAGCTACTGCCGTGGTAAACACCGAGAACCAGAGTATCGACCGCGACTCACGCTGCAATAGGTATAGAACAAAGTGATACACGCCTGTGCTCAGTAGTGCGCCGAAGAGAAACCAGTCACGGTAGCGCTGATTGCGGATCGGGCGCGAATAGATGTTGGAATCGGATAGCTCGAGCGAGTGAATAAGACCGCCGCGGGCGCTGTGAAAATTGGAAACCTGAACAATGAGGTCGAACTCGCCGTCTGTAGGCACGAACGACGCGACTTGCGTGGTCCAGCGCGGAACAACGGTTTGAGCCGAGTCCCCGGTTCGACCGGCGATTGCGACTACCGTCTGGTTCACGATGACTCGGTAGCTGGTTGCTATGTTGTTGATACGAAGATGCAGCGCGCCGAGTTCCTCGTCCTCTTCGTCAATTCGCACACGGAGCCGGTATGTGGCTATACCGGTTCGCGTGAGCTCTTTATCATCGGATGGCACGTGCGGCAGAGCATGGCCGGTTTGGTCTTCAAGGATGGAATTGTGCCACGGGCCGGGAACCCGGATAGTGTGAGAAGGGCGGGTCAGATCGCCGGTTACCTGAGCCTGCGAGAGGCGCTGATTCCAGTAGAACTCCCATTCACCGTCGAGCGGTACGCCGCGGGATAGGTCGGCGCGCCGAAGATCGATAACGCCATTCGAAGCTCGCGGCATTCCGGTTCGTGTGAATCCGGAGAACGTTTCATCGGCACAGCCGACAATTGTGAAAATGGCGACAACAGTGAGCAAGCAAAGTGGCATTCGGCAGGGCGTCGGCCTGCGCCTGAGGTATCCCATTGGTATTTTTACAAAGCACGCGGGAGCTCCGCGACCGGCTCAGATCTCCCGCGATCGTAGCGATTCTTTCCTTATAACGCGCGCTTACGGAAAACACCAGAGTGGTGAACAGTAGCTAAGCCTTCCGCCCGCAGCGGCGGCTACTGAACGCCGCCTCCCGGCGCGCACGGAAAGGACCGCGTCATTTCTCGTGAAATCCGGCCATTGCCTGCATTTCGACAGCCGGGCCTTCGTCCCGCCGCATGCGCGAATCGTGGACGAGGGCAGCTACACCGGTGGATAATCCGTACAGATTTATAAACCCGGTAGCGTCAGCATGATCGTAGGCGCTTTCCCCGAAGCTTGCAAGGTCCGCGATATAAAGACTGTACGGGCTCTTTCGCCCGGCGATCATCGCGTTCCCCTTGTACAGTACCACCCTCACGCTGCCGGTTACATAGGTGGCCGCCTGGCGCATGTAGGCGTCCATGCTCTCGCGGAAGTGTGTAAACCACTTCCCGGCGTAGACGACATCGGCGTAGCGAAGCGCGAGTTGATTCTTCATCGCAAGCGTGTCGAAGTCGAGCGTGATCATTTCGAGCTCGCGAAGCGCTTTGTAAAGAATGGTTCCGCCCGGTGTTTCGTAGACGCCGCGGCTTTTCATCCCGACAAGCCGCGTTTCGACGAGATCTTCGCGACCTATTCCGTGTTTGGCGCCGAGCTCATTGAGAACGGTAAGAAGCTCGATTGGGGATTTATTCTCACCGTTGACCGACACAGGAAGCCCCTGTTCAAAATCGATAACGATCTCTTCCTCTTCATCCGGCGCGTTGCGCGGATCGTTCGATAGCTGATACATCTCCCGCCGCGGGCGTTCCCAGGTATCCTCGAGCTCGCCACCTTCGTGGCTCATGTGCCAGACGTTCCAGTCGCGGCTGTAGATGTTCTTTTTCGAGATATCGCCGATGGGAATTCCCTTGCTCTTCGCATAATCGATCGCCTGCTCGCGGCTTCGAATATCCCACAGGCGCCACGGCGCGATTACCTCGAGGTGCGGGGCGAGCGCTTTGTAGGTCAGCTCGAAGCGAACCTGGTCGTTGCCTTTGCCGGTACAACCGTGGGCGACCGCGTCGGCGCCCTCCTGGATAGCGACCTCGACCTGCTTTTTCGCCTGCAGCGGTCGCGCCACGCTCGTTCCGAGGAGGTATTTCCCCTCGTAGACGGCGCCCGCGCGAAGCATCGGCCATAGGTAGTCCGAAACAAACTCCTCGCGGACATCGAGCACGTAGAGCTTGCTTGCACCGCTTGCAAGCGCCTTTTCTTCCATTCCGTCCCAGTCTTCATCCTGGCCGACGTTGGTGCACACGCCGACAACCTCCGCACCCGGATACTGCTCCTTCAGCCACGGGATAATAATGCTCGTATCGAGTCCTCCCGAGTAGGCGAGGACAATCTTCTTAATCGTTTTCTCCTGGCTTGCTGCGCTCATCTTCATCCTCTTTCTTCTTTTTGTTTAATATTTGGTTTCAGGCTGATGTTTTTCCGGCCCCGACGCCGTGCTTTTCGCTCGACTCAACATCGCCGAGGGCCTCGTCGAGCAGCGCGATCCCCCGGTCCAGCTCCCGGTTGCCAATGGTAAGAGGCGGTGCGATGCGTACCACGGCGGTCCCGCTCTTGAGCACGAGAAGGCCCCTTGCGCGTGCCGCAGCGAGTACTTCCCCGACCGCGGGCGAACCTCCGTCCCCATCGACCTGAAGCTCCAGACCCCGAAGCAGTCCCGCACCCTTTGTCCGGGCGACGATGGAGTGCTTTGCCACAAGGTCGGCGAGGCCTCTCGAAAGCCGCGCACCCGCCTCGCGCACGCGCTCGAGAAATCGATCCTGCCGGACGGTGTCCCAGACTTTAAGCGCCACGGCGGTTGTCACCGGACCGCCGCCGAAGGTGCTGCCGTGATCGCCGGGCTTCAAGATCTCGTTGACGCGCTCGGGGATCAGCGTCGCCGCGAGCGGAAGCCCCCCTGCAAGCGGCTTGGAAAGCGTAACAATATCCGGCTGCAGTCCGACGAGTTCGCTGCCGTAGAGGTGACCGGTACGCCCGAGCCCGCTCTGTATTTCGTCGCCGATAAGCAGAATATCGTGCTCGCGGCACTTGGCGTTCAGAGCCGAGGCAAACTCGCTCGACAGTTGGTCGAGCCCCCCTTCCCCCTGTACGGGCTCGACGATTACCGCGGCCACATCCGGGCCGAGCGCCGCGAGGCCCGCGACATCGTTGTACTCGTAGAACTCGACCCCGCCGATCAGCGGTTCGAAGGGTTCCCGGTACGCGGCGTTGGCCGTGGTAGACAGCGCGCCCATTGTTCGCCCGTGGAAGCCGCGCGAGAACGATACGAGCTTGTGGTGCCCTTTGCCTTTCGTGCGGTGCCGGTACAGTCGTGCAAACTTGAGCGCCGCCTCGTTGGCCTCCGTGCCGCTGTTGGAGAAATAGCAGGCGTCGAAGGAGCCGGATTTCACCAGAGCGGCTGCCAGCTCGACGGTCGGCTGCGTGGTGAAGAGGTTCGATACGTGGATTCGCCGGCGCATTTCCCGCGCCGCCACGCGAGCTAAGTCGCGCCTGCCGTGTCCGAGCGCGTTCACCGCGATACCGGCGGTAAAGTCGATGTATCGTCTGCCGGCCGCATCGCGCAGCGTAGCGCCCTTTCCCGAGTCGAAGCGCAGGAGTTCCTGCGCGTAGCAGCGGGCAAGGGGCGGATTATGGACAACCGCGTCCTGCATTTTCACTGTCTGCCTCCCTCCGATGTAATCCGGGTTCCGGCCTGTCCCCCGGTAAGCGCCTGTAAGTCGCCGCGCTTGTGGTAGCTCCCGATAACAACCGCGCCGACGCCCGCGTCGACCGCCGAAAGCGCGCTTCGCACCTTGGCGGTCATGCCGCCGGAGATAACCCCGCGCTCGATCAGCTCCTCGCTCGCCGTCCGGTCGAGCACGCGGTGTACGCTGCCCTCCTCCTGGACGCCGGGAATATCCGAGAGAAAAACGAGCGCCCGTGCTTTCACGGCCCGAGCAAGCGCGAGCGCCGCCGAATCGGCGTTAATGTTGCACG
>JBKGYS010000162.1:0-5038 GCA_046545955.1 Spirochaetales bacterium
CCGATTAGCGGGGAGTTCGAGCAGATCGCGGATATCCTCGGGCGTCTCGGGAATACTCACGCCGAGCCATCCAAATTCCACCTCACCGCTTTCGATGAACTGATCGATCGCACGTTTGGCGTTGTTAATGGGAATCGAAAACCCCAGACCCACGCTTCCACCGGTTTGGGTCGTAATCCAGGTGTTGATGCCCACAACCTCTCCGGCGAGATTGACCAGCGGGCCGCCCGAGTTACCACGATTGATTGCGGCGTCGGTCTGGATGAAGTCGCTTATGTTTCCGGCCGGCCCGCCCATTCGTCCGGTCGCGCTTACTATTCCGGCGGTCACGCTGCTCTGGAAGCCGAACGGGCTTCCCATCGCGAGAACCCAGTCACCGATCTGAAGATCGTCGGAGTCACCGAGCTGAGCAACCGGCAAATCTTCGCTTGTTTCGAACTCGATAAGCGCAAGGTCGCGGCGACTGTCGTTGCCGACTACGTCTCCGGTGTATTCGGTGAGATCGTTCAGCGTAACGGTGATTTCGGACGCGTTGCCAATAACATGATCGTTCGTGAGCACGTAGTATGTGTCGCCGTCTTGCCGAACGATAACGCCACTCCCGAGACCGGGTGGTCTCATATCGGGCGGGTCGGGGGAATCATCAGGGCCTTCGTCCTCCGGTTCGCCGAAGAAGAAATCGAACCATGGCGAATCCCCATTGCCCGCCTGCGCTTCGCTACTCGCTTCGAGTTCGACCACCGACGGAAGCGTTCGCGAAGAGACTTCGCGGAACGATGCCTGAAGCCGTTCCGCTTCCGCCGTATTACCGTCCTGCCGGCCTGCCGCGCGATCGCCCGGGTTGGGACCGGTGGCGCAACTGAAAAGCACCATCGAAAGCGCGAACCCGACGATCCCGCCGGTAAAAACGAGATTCAGAAGAAAAAACCGCCTTGAGTAAAACATCTTGCGACTGTTCATGAGCGCGTGTCCTGTTGTGAGGCGGTTTTCCCGCCGAAAGATATACCCCAAAGATACGAAACAAAGTCAGGTTCTGCCACCCGTTGCGTGTCCAGAGTGCATTACCAATCGAAATTCAGGCTGATGTCTTATTCGGCTCGACGGGTCAAAATCTCGGTCCACCCGTCATGAATCGCGATAGTGTGCTCAAAATGAACAGACACCGAGTCGTCCGCGGTTACAACCGTCCAATCGTCATCGAGAACCTCCACGTCGTCTTTCCCGAGGTTAACCATCGGCTCTATGGCAAGGACCATTCCCGGCTTTAAGCGCGGGTTGGGTCCCCGCCCCACGTAGTTCGGCACCTGGGGGTCTTCATGGAGGTTCAAGCCGACCCCATGGCCGCAATAAGGCCGGACAATACCGTAGGAGTGCGGAACAATATGATCGTAGATTGCCCGCGAGATATCTTTAACCCGGTTGCCCGCAACCGCCGCCTCTATGCCACGGTACAGGCTCTCCTCGGTGACCTGCATCAGCCGGCGCACGTCGGTTCCCGGATCGCCGGCAGCGACGGTAAGCGCCGAATCGCTGAAGAAGCCGTCGAGTTCGATCCCGCAGTCAATGCTGACAACATCCCCCTCCTCGAGCGGAGTATTATCGGGAATACCGTGAATGACTGCGCTGTTCAACGAAAAGCAGATTGACGCGGGAAACCCGTGATATCCGAGAAACGCCGGCTTGCCTCCGTTTTTTTCGATATGTTCGCGGGCGACTGCGTCGATATCTGTCGGAAGAGCCCCGGGGACTACAAGCTTTTTAATTTTCGATAGCGTCTCTGCAAGCAGTTCACACGAAGCGCGGATCCCCGCCATCTGGCGTTCGTTCTTGAGTCGAATACTCGATTTCTCAAACAGCATTCAGTCCTGATCTCCTGTTACTCGCCGGAGCATTCTCGCGCGCGCCGAAGAAGGGTTTGCCTCAAGTGCTCTTTCGGCAAGATCATTCGCCTGCGTTCCCTTTCCCCGAACGAGCGCGGTTTCCCCTGCACGAATGTAGATTGCAGCCACTCGATCGGCCGCTGCTCCTTCCGTTTTCGCCCGATCGAGCGCTGTTTCGAAGGCGTTAAACGCGTCACCATACCGACGGTCGGAAAACAATGCAAGGGCGAAGTTGTACTGCTCCTTCCATCCTTGAGGCTCGGATTCGCCGTACGCACCAACTGCCGCCTCCGTGTCGCCGTTCGCCACCGCGAGTGCCGCTTCGAGCCCTCTGCGCCACGGGGCGTCCCGCACGGCGCTATGGCTACGAAGAACTTCAAGTCCCGTGCGATCGCCGGCGCGTGCCGCCCTTGCAGCCAGCTCTGCGGCAAGGTCACCGGATTCCGGGAAACGTTCGAGAAGCTCCCATAGCGCCGTGCGTCTCCTTGCAGCCGCAATTCGGTGATTCCACAGAATCTGCGCGAGAGCCAGCCGCTCGTCGTCCTGCTCTTCGCGAGCGTCCTCCGTCTGTGAAAGAACTTCGAGGCTTGAATCGTAATCACCAACCCGCCGAAACGTCGCGGCAAGGTTCAACGCTATCCGAGTATCCTCTTCCCGGACATTCAACCCCTGCTCGAGCCATTGAATTGCTTCTCTCGAGTCCGAGGAAAGCTCTGCGAGCCCTAGGTACGGCACCGCCGAGTAGCCCGGATCGGCCGCAGCCGCATCGGCGAGCAAAAGCTCGCGCTCGGACGTATTCTGCTGCAGAGCCGCGAGATCCGCCCTGGCAAGCAGGATGGAGGGCTTACCCTGGTCATCTGACGGAACTCGTGCTAACGCCCGTTCGGCCCTTGAAATGGCATCGTGGTCACCGGAGAGAGCATCCTCTACCTCGACGAGGAAGTGTAACTCTGCCGTTCGATCACTGCGCGGCAACTCATCGAGCAGGCTTACCCCCTTCTCCCGTTCATCCGAGCGCAAAGCTTCGAGCACTGCGTTGTGGCCGAATGGCAGCGAGCGTGTCGATTGCCACGCCGAGCGCAGGGAATCGAAGTCTCCGTCGGCGATCGCATCGACAACATGGACGCTCGCGAAATCCCCTTCCGGTCTGCGGTCGGTCTCGCCGCGCAGCCACAACTCGGCGTCTATACTCGCGAACTCTCCGCGCGGGAGGAAGGTCGCCTGTTCGGCAGCTTCCTCATCGCGTCCGGCCTCGAGCAGAAGTAACGAATAAATCGCCCGCAGACGTCCGGAGGACGGCACCGACTCTGTCGCGCGTGCGGCGATGCGTGTGGAAAGCATTTGCGTATTCCGGCCGGGCGCTTCTCGTTCCATGTCGACTCTTCGTGCTTGGTCGACTCTTCGCGCTTGCTCGATAAACGGAATCCAGGACCGCTCATCGGTGAAGCCCGATCCCGCTACCGATTCGAGGACCGAGGCTGCGTTATCCCATCGCTCGAGCGCGATATACCGTTCCACGCGTGCTCGCGTTTCCACGACCTCGCGTTCGATGCGGTCTCGGTAGAGTGACTGCCCGACCAGAACGAAGATCGTTCCACTTACTGCAACCGCAAGGGTTAGCAAACCGCCGACCAGCACGGCCCGCCGCGTCATCACGCCTCCGTATGCTCGGCTGCTTTGTGGATACCATCGAGTACGCCATTAACAAATCGGTACGAATCGCTCGATCCGAACTCTTTCGCGAGCACAATCGCCTCGTCGATCGTAACCGATGGTGGTATAGAGGATTCATAAACGAGTGCGTAGACACTGATCCTGAGAATGGACAAATCCACCTTCGATATACGCGCGAAATCCCAGTGGTCGAGCTGTCTTCGAATGAGTTCGTCGATTTCATTGATTCGCTCGAGAGTTCCACCGACGAGCAACCTGGCGAATGCGAGTCCCTGTGCACGCTCTTGCTCGGGCATTTCGGACTGCTCGTACCATGGAAAATCATAAAGCGGCAACGCCTGGCTATTGCTGTGTTCCCACGCGTACAACGCCTGAAAGGCGAGCACTCGTCCCTGCCGACGTACACCCATTCTCTCTACCACTCTCTCTACCAATCCAGATTGTCTTCGTTGACGGTAATTTCCGCCTCTTCGCGCAACCTTTCAAGTACCGAGTTGGTGGCTTCGGCGAACTCCTGCTGCATTCTGTTGTTCATTATGTACTGCCGAATGTTTTCCCGCACGGTCACCGATTGTCCGGGTACGAGTGGATCATCGAGATCGAGAAACCGGCGTTCCCGCTTATCGGTAATGCGCACGATGTGAAAGCCGACCTGCGACTCGTGAACACCGGACACCTCACCGTCCTCGAGTTCAAATACGGTATCAATGAAATCGCTTCCGAGTTGCTGTCGGAGTTGCCGATCGTTCTGGGCCAAATAGCCGAAGTCCGCTCGTCCGAGCTCGTCGGATTCCTCCGCGCGCTCGTATGCTTGTTCAAACGAGATACTGTCGTCCGAAACTTCCGAGTAGAGCTCCTCGATGGTCTCGCGTGCGGAGGAGCGCTCCGAGTCGTCGAGCTCGCGAGCGTCGACGTACACGTGATCGAAGCGTACCATCTCGGGATTTATAAACTCCTGCACATTTTCATTATACACCGAACGAATCTCGTCCTCCGAGGGCTCTTCCATATCCGCGAATCGTTCCTGTTCGGCTTGCTGAATATAGCGCTGCTGCAGAAGCTGCTTTTCAAGCTCGTCGCGGTACTCATCGTATTCGATGCCCAGTTCCTGCTCGACGAGCATTTCGAATTGCTCCTGGCTCGCCCGCGACCCGAGCGACTGACGCTCCTGTTCGATCCGCTGCTCGAGTTCCTGATCCGAGATGCTTACGCCATCCCGTTCGGCCGCCTGTTCGATGAGTTCCTCATTAATCATAATGTCGAGCACTTCGCGGCGTTCGTCGGATGAGAGTTCGCGTCCGGACTGCGATTCGTACAATTCGATTTGTGAGCGTAACGCGCGTTGACCGATATTCGCCGTTGTCGTAAGGCGAACGCGCGCTACCGAGCGGTCGAGAACCTGCGCGTGCGCACCATCGCCCGGAAACAGCATAAATACAAAGGCAGCAAAAAACAAAAGAAGCAGAATGCTTGAACGGCGTAGG
>JBKGYS010000163.1:0-4864 GCA_046545955.1 Spirochaetales bacterium
ACAGGGTCGTCGAATCGGTCATATCGCAGAAAAGCACCGTAACATAGCGGCGCTCTCCGGCTCGAAGGTCATCATTTCGTGTGCTCAAGGAAGGTCCATCTCCTCGGTTCCCATTGTACCGCAGACGCGCTCGCATGGCTAAGGCGAGGGGCGAACTTCGGCGACTACAATGCCCGGCTCAGTACCCAGGAGATCCTGGTAGGCATGTCCGAGTGAATGAACAGTATCGGGGCTGTTTTACCTGGGTCGAGGGTGGGCCCGAAGACGTTGAAGCGACTGTTTATCACTATGAGTGAGGTGGAGAATGGTTCGGGTACCCACAGATAGAGAACCAACCCATCCTGGGGAAATCCTGCGGGAAGAGTTTCTTGAGCCGATGGGCCTTACGCAACAGGAACTTGCGGATGCGATCCACGTCCCGTTTCAGCGGGTTAACGAGATTGTCCGTGGGCGCCGAGCGATGAGTACGTCGACGGCACTTCGGTTGTCTCGGTATTTTGGGACGAGTGCAGGATTCTGGATGAACCTGCAGCTACGGTATGACCTCTACAAGACCGAGCGTTCCGAAAAGGAAACACTTGAGGAGATCGAGCCTTTGCATCACGTAGGGTGAGCACCGCGGCTATAGCCCACCGCGATTGAAGACGCGGTGCGGCTATGGCGAGCGCCTTTCCTCCAACCGACCCTAAGCTGTCCACCGGGCGATCCTGAGCGTTTCCATCCCGGGCATCACGGGAAAGAATCGGCACGGAGCGAAGCAACCTACCGAACAGGCTAACGCACGATCGACGGCAGACGCTGGTTCTTTATGCGGCAAACATATTGCATTCGCAAGCACATATCGCAGTCGGGCCGCGACGGGCACGCTCGCAATGCTCGCCGCCGGAGGAATCCTTCCCGCCGCCGCCGGGGCAACTGCGAGATACCCCTCCCTTTCAGGCTGTTCCACATTACACTCGGCCAACCCCTTGGAGTTCCGCGTAGTTACACGATCCACCAGGCAACATTGCTCGAGAAGCCTTAACTCGGCGACAAAGGCGGTGACCACTGCTTCCACACGCACCGGATGCACTCCCAAAGAGCAGAAAAGGGTGCTGTCATGGCTTTTCGCCGGCACCGAGGTACTGGTATAAGAGAGCCCATGCACGCAGAACCGCAACCGTCTCCGATCCGCACGACCGAGGCTAACTGGTTCGCCTCGAATACTATGCGTTACCGGCTGCCGAAAAACATCAAGAATATCGTTGCGTCCAATCCCGATCTTTCACCGGCCGACGCGAGGAGGCTCGACGCGCTCGGAGAGTCGATCGCGGGAAACGAGGCGATCCCCGCCCTCACGCCGCCGGCGCCGGACTACGATGAGTGGATGGAACAGTACGAGCCCCACGCAGGCGAACGATGGCACGACACCGAGTGGTTTTTCGGCGAGACCTATGCGTTTCGTCTGATTCTGGAGGCTTGTCGCTACTGGGAACGCGGCCGTGACCCGTTTTTCTACATTAAGCAGCGTGAACTCGACGACGGGGTTGCGTTTGATCCGGTTCGCAGTTTTTCGGATGTGCAAGCTTCCGATCCGGTTGATCCGCGCGAATCGCTGGTTCGCGCCTTGCACGCGTCGACCTGGGGGAACCGGTCGGACTTGAGTTTCAGCGCCGGGGGCGAACTCGACAGGCGCGCCGGCGACGCCGCGCTGCTGATTGTCAACGACGATACCGTAATCGTCGACGATATACTCGCGACGAGCGCTCCGGTGCATATTGTCATGGATAACTCGGGGGCGGAGCTTGCCGGCGACCTTATCCTCGCGCTTGAACTCGTGCAACGCGGGCTCGACGTTGTCCTGCATCTGAAGGTCCACCCGACGTACGTGAGCGATACCACCGTCGGCGATTTTCACCACTTTCTTGAGACCGCTATCGGCCACGAGGATCCGCGAGTTTACCGCTACGGCAGAGCGCTTGAAGAGGCCTTCGAGAACGCCCGTATCAAACTGGCGCCGGATTCGTTCTGGTGCTCGACCTGGTTTATGGCCGACATGCCCACGCGCGTTCGACGGGTGCTTGGTAACGCGGGGATGGTGATAATCAAAGGTGATCTGAACTACCGCCGGGTCATGCGTGACACCATCTGGCCCGCGGATACACCGGCCGCGGCGGCGAGCGGCGGGCTCGACCTTGCTGCGGTCGCGCTGCTTCGTATTATGAAAAGCGACGTGACGTGGGGTATACCGCGAGAGACCGAGGCCGCACTCGACGCCGAGGATCCCGAGTGGCGAACTGATGGACGCCGCGGGGTAATTCAGCGCCTTCGCTGAGCGCGGGCAAGGGGAAAGTCAGCGAACATCGTTCCCGGCTCGGTGAGCGGTGTTTGGCGAGCCGCGAGGCGTTCCGGCTGCCGATTCCACTCGGACTATCTCGCGATTGTAATCTGGTCGTGGGGGGATAGTCTCGTTTGTCCGCCGCTGGGAAGTGGTGCTATCTTCACCGCTATGAACCCTCAATCGATTGTTGCCGAGCGCGCGGTTCCGCTGTTGCAGACCCTTATTCGCAATGCCTGCGTAAATACCGGCTCCGATGATTCGGGCGACGAGGTCCGCTCGATAGAATACCTGCGTGACTATCTCGCCTCATATAATATCGAGAGCGAAACGTTTGCGCTCCGGGAGCGAAGACCCAATCTTGTCGCGCGTATTCCCGGCCGCGACCCGGAAGCTCCGAGTCTTGCCTATATGGGGCATGTTGATGTTGTCCCGGCCGACGCGGATAAGTGGACTCGCGACCCGTTCGGCGGCGAGCTTATCGATGGAGAGGTCTGGGGCCGCGGCGCGGTGGATATGCTCGGTATGGTCGCGACCAGCGCGGCGGCTATGACGGTGCTCGCCGAGGGAGCTCCTCCGCCGGGCGATGTCATGCTCATTATCGTCAGCGACGAGGAGGCCGGCGGCACCTTCGGTGCGGAGTTTCTTACATCGACCTATCCGCAGAAGGTTGCGTGCGACTACATGATCGGCGAGGTCGGGGGGCTTCACCTCGATACGCGCTCGGGTCCGGGGATAACGCTTTCGGTGGGCGAGAAGGGGGTGTGCTGGGCGACGCTTCGCTTCTCGGGTGTACCGGGGCACGGGTCTATGCCGTACGGGGCCGACAACGCGGCGGTGAAAGCGGGGCTCGCCGCCTCGCGCCTGGCCGGTCATGAATCGGCCCCGTGGCTGTCACCGGTGATCCGGGATATGGCGAAGGCGTTCCTGCCTGAAAACATCGACCTGAAGAGTGCTTTGACCAAAGAAGGGTTTCCCGCTGCATTAGCGAGGCTCTACGAGCGCAATCCGGGGACCGCGAAGTTTCTGCACACCGCCGCGCACACGACTATAAGTCCGAATGTGCTCGCGTCGGGCAGCAAGGTGAATATTGTGCCCGACAGCGCGGAGCTTACGCTCGACATTCGCATGCTGCCCGACTGGAGTCGCGAGGATGTCGCGGAGCTCGTAAACACGGGGATCGGAGAGCTCGCGGGGGAGGGAAACATCGACATATTCGAGTTCTTTCCGAGCAATGTGAGCGACCGCGATACGCCGCTCATGCGCGCGACCGAACGTCTGGTGTCGGAGATTCTGCCGGGAACGCGGGTGGTGCCCATGTTCATGGGCGGGGTCACCGACGGGCGCTACTGGAGGAAACTCGGAACGACGGTGTACGGCTTCGCCGCGAACGACCGGTGGTTATCGATGGACCGGTTCTCGACGCTCATCCACGGGATCGACGAGCGCATTTCGGTTCGCTGCCTCGAGCGAAACCTCGAGTACCTGGTGCGGCTGCCCGAGGCGCTTATTTCGCAATAGCCGGCAGCAAGCGGGCCATGGCCACCGTCGGTCGCGCGGTGGGAACCACGCACGACCGCGTAAGCCGCGACGCTGCGGGCGCTCGGCGACGGCGTAGGTCGCGACGCCGCAGGCGGTCGCGCGCGCGGTGGGAACGACGCACGACCGCGTAAGCCGCGACGCTGCGGGCACACTCGCGCGGTGGGGCGACCTTTCACTCCTTGTAGAGACTCTCGAGCTGCTCTTTCGCCTGGTCGACGACTTGGGAGTACTGTTCCTGAATCTGCTGCTGGTACTGCTGCAGCGTCTGGGAGAACTCGGGGTCCTGTGAGGGGTCAAGGCGAATGTGCCGTCCGGTCTGCTTGGCGAGTTCTTCCTCCTTCTGTCGCATTCGGCCTTCGAATTGCTGGCGCAGCTGCTCGACGAGCTGCTGGCGGTCGCGAAGGTACTGAGAGAAAAGCTGCACGACCTGGTCGTAGATCTGATCGACCGCTTTTTTGTCGCCGATGATCGTTTCGAAGGCCGGGGCGAGCGACTGAACGCGCTCGAGCGCCTGCTGGTCGTTGGGAAGCGAAAGGTTTCCGATAAGTGCGTCGAAAACACCGCGTCGCACCTGTTTGCGCCGCTTGTCCTCGTAGGACTTCAGTTTTTTCTTGAGGTCCATAGACGGGTCTTCGAGAAACTGGCTTACTATGCGGCGGCCTTCCTGCCTGTTTTCGTGAGCTTCGAGGCTGGCGCGGTCGCCTTTTACGTTCGCGGTTCGTTCGAGCGCGAGCTCGAGTGCGCTTTTTATTTCGCTCATGGCCTTATGTCTCCTGTTTGTGTGTGAATTCCTCGGTACTCGATTCTAAGTGTATGCTACGCGTCGGTGAATCGGCAATCGGATTCTTAGCGCGCGCGGGGCGTGCGCCGGCGGGCGGCGGCTGTATACCCGCGGGCGGCCGGTGCCCTCGGGCGGCGTATGCCGGCGGCGGGCGTATGCGCGCGGGCGGTCGAGCGTCGCGAGTCGGTTGCTACACCGCTACAACCGAGCCCACGCGCACGTCT